>JBAQHL010000525.1:0-13576 GCA_049288295.1 Desulfobaccales bacterium | reverse complement strand
GAGGGGAGGGTGGGAGACCCACCGGTCCCCCGGCCCTCCCCTCAAAAAGGTTCATGCCCGACTGGGGAAAGATTTTCACCGATCCGTTGATGCAGCGCCTGCCTCCCAACCCGGAAGTCATGGCGCTCCTGCCGGAGTTGCGAAGCAGGCGGATCCGCCTGGTCCTGGATGCAGGCTGCGGGGCCGGGCGGCATCTTCTGTCTCTGGCCGCAGCCGGGTTCCAGGTTCTGGGGGTGGACCGGGAATGGCCGGTGCTCAGGGACGCGAGGGCCGAGCTTTCCAGGGTTTCAAGCTCTGTTGGTCTTGCCGCCGGCGATCTTCAGAATCTCCCTGTTCAGGACGGGGCCTTCGACTTCGTCCTCACCATCAATGCCATCAGCCACGGCGACACCAGGGCCTTTCAAACCTATTGCCGGGAGCTGGACCGGGTGCTTAAACCGGGGGGACTCCTGTTTATCTGGGTTTCACCCCGTCAAGCCGGGGAGATGATGCGCCAGCCGGAGACCGTGGAGCTGGAGCCCGGCACCCTGGTGAAGATCGCCACCCCGGACGGCGAGCTGGTGCACCATTTCCCCACGCCGGCAGAACTGGCGGCGCTGTTCCCCCACTACGCCGGCCACCGCCTGGAGACGGTTCAGGCCCCTATTCCCTTTATGGGCGGATTGGAATTACCCCAACTGGTTTTCCTGGCGGAGAAGCCCAATTGATCCGCACAGGCTCATAAAACTACAGGGACGACGCCGGCGCCGCCCCTGCTCGATGGTGCTTCTTCCCCCAGTTCTCCCCTTAAAACAAACCTTGCCTCAAACTATCTCTTCAGCGCCAGGACCTCCTCCATCATGGTGTCCGTGGTGGTGATGATGCGGGAATTGGCCTGGAAGGCCCGTTGGTAGAGGATCATATGGACAAATTCGTTGCCCAGGTCCACGTTGGACTGCTCCAGGGAGTTGGAGTTGATTTTCCCCAGGCCGTTGGTGCCCGGGGCGCCGGTGAGGGGCACGCCGGAGTCCTGGGTTTCGGTGTAGAGATTGCTGCCCTCCCGGTAGAGTTTGCTGGGCGCGTTGAACCGGGCCAGGGTGAGTTGGTACTGGGGAGTGATCTGGCCGTTGCTATAGTGGCCGGTGATGACACCCTCGTTGTTGATGGAGATGCGCTGCAGGAAGCCCGGCCCGTAGCCGTCCTGGGAGGCGTAATTGGTCACCGAGGAGGCGGCGTATTGAGTGGTGCTGCCCCCAGGGGTGGTTCTCAGGTTCAGGTTAACGGGGCCGATGTTCTGCGCGTTTAAATCTATGGCATACAACCCGCCACCGGTCATGGTGCCGTTGGTGTCGAAGACCATGGCCGAGGGTCCCCCGCCGCCCTGGTCGGTGATGCTGCCGGTGATGTCCACGCCGTCCAGGGTGCCGCTCACGCCCCAGTTGTTGGCCGCAGCCTTGGTATAGCGCATGTCCAGGGTATGGACATTCCCCAGGTTGTCATAGACCGTGATGGCCGAGTCGTAGTAACCGGCCACCGCGGCATTGGAGTCCAGGTTCAGGACC
Source organism: Desulfobaccales bacterium (assembly GCA_049288295.1). Taxonomy (GTDB): domain Bacteria; phylum Desulfobacterota; class Desulfobaccia; order Desulfobaccales; family 0-14-0-80-60-11; genus JBGSLA01. The sequence goes on along the minus strand of JBAQHL010000525.1, from coordinate 12,035 downwards.
ATGTCCACCGTGGTGGAGGCCCGGGGAGCCGAGTAGTTTTGACTGAGGACGATGTCGGTGTCAACCCCGGCCGGGGTGCCGGTGACCGGGTCGATGGCCTTGCCCTGCACCCGATACTGGTGGGCGTTGATGAGGTAGCCTTCGTCATTTAATGAAAAGTTGCCGTCCCGCGTATAAAAAAGACCCTCATTCAAGGGGTCTTTGACGATGAGGAAGCCGGTGCCGGTAAGGGCCACGTCCACATCGTCGGCGCTGTTCTCCAGGGAGCCCTGCTGCCAGATGGTGCTGATTTCGGAAATGCGCGCCCCCCGGCCCACCTGCCCCGGGCCGGAGCCGGTGGGAATGAGCTGGGCCATGAGGTCTTCAAAATGCACGGAGCTGTATTTGAAGCCCGTGGTGTTCAGGTTGGCAATGTTGTCACCCACAACACTCATGGCCTCCCCGTAGCTGTTCAAACCGCTCAAGCCGCTGTACATGGCGGTGGATAGAGACATGATCGACCCCTCCTCAAGGATTGACCCAGGGGTTGGCCCGGCCAACCCCGAAATTGCTCGTTAGTCGGCCTCGGATTCCTGCGCCACGGAGACGATGTTGCTCAGCAGCACTTGCTGGCCGTCGACTTTGACCCAGACGCCCTGGGAATCCTGGTAGACCTCTTCAACCGTGCCGGTAAAGTAATTGGCCACCTTGATGGCCTTGCCGGCTTTGTCCACGGCCGACACCTGATAAGAGTAAATGCCGTCAGTGACCTGTTTCCCCTGGCTGTCCTTGCCGTCCCAGGTGAGGGGGATCACTCCGGCGGCCCGGCCGCCCAGGTTAAGGGAGCGCACCTGGGCGCCGCTGCTGTTAAGAATATTCACCATCACTTCTTTGGCCTCCTGGGGCAACTGGAAGGAGGCTTCCAGGGCCTTGCCCCCGGTAACGGCAAGCTGGTTCCCGGAGCCTTTCACCGTCTTCCCCAAAAGGGCAATGCCCTGGGTCATGCTTTGGGCATCTTTGAGATTCTGGAAGAGCTTCCCCAGGTCTTGCAGGTTCTGGTTGGCATTGATCTGCTGCTCCAGGGAACTGAACTGGGCCAACTGGGCCACGAAATCCTTGGGGTCCTCCGGGCTCAAGGGGTCCTGGTAGCGCAGTTGGGTCACCAGGAGCTTGAGAAAATCCTCTTTCTTCATGTTCGTTTGCACGGAGCCGGTCAGACTGGTCCCGGAACTTTGGCTCGTGGAACTGGTTTGCGTGGAAGTGGCGGCGATAGTGGCGCTGGTTGCGGCGGTAGTGTCCACCATGGTGTCTCCTGATTCGCTAAGATGTTGGGCGGCACCTCAGAATGGTAATTTTTTCTTCTCACACAAAACGGTCCACCTCCCTGGAACGGCGGCGGGTGGAGGTGGAGAGGTTCCCCCCTGTCTCATTGCCCTTGCCCCGGACGCCGGTCAGGGCCGGGGGCATGAGCCTCTCGGGCTGGTCCTGCAGGCGCACCTGGAACTGGGTAAGGACCAGTCCCTGCTGGGCCAGGGCCTGGAGAAGCTGCTGCACCCCCTGGGTGGCTATTTCCGCCACTTCCGGGCGGGTGGCCAGGGCGGTCACCGCCACCTCCTGGCCGCTGAGGTGCAAGGTGAGCTGAATCTGCCCCAATTCAGGGGGATTGAGGTTAAGGGTGACCCGGTTTTCACCCTGGCCCAGGTTGGTCGTTACCCCGGATTGCAGTTGGGTCCACAAGGACTCGCGCACCTCGGGGGAGAGAAGGCGCCAGGCCGGGGCGGCCGCCGCCAGAGGGCCTGAACTGGCCAGGGGTTGGCTGAGCCCCTGGAGTTCCGCCTGAAAGGCTGGGAGGCCCAGGTTCCCCTCCAGAAAACCAGGGGTCGGCAAACCGGATGCTTCTGCATTTGCCTGATAGCCGTTACCTTCCTGGCCTCCCTCGTCCAGGTGCGGCTGATCGCCGCCGGTGTGGTCCTGCCAGAAATACGGCCGCAGCCTCAATGCCTGGGGAAGATATAAAGGTTTGGGTTCGGTCAGGGCGGGGGGCGGTTCCTCCCCGGGGGTCATGGACAGGAGAGTGGTTTTGAGTTCCTCCTGGTTGGCCGGAGCTCCCTGTCCCAGCAACTTATCAACAACTTTAGGCTCAAGGCCGGTCTTAAGGAGCATCTGGCGCCACTCATCCAGTTCCGCCTGGCCCACTGGCCGCTCCCCCAGCAAATCTGCGGGCGAAACCGGCGCTCCCGAAGAAGCCTCCCTGTTTGCGCCATTTTCCTCCAAGGAGGAACCGGGCGTGACCTTGGGCAACATTTGCCAGATCCGGGCCAGGGGAATGCCCTGCCCCTTTGCTTCATCTTCAACCTGCGCCAGGATTTCAGGGGAGGCCCCCAGGCGGGCCAGGGCCAGGCGCAGGTTGGGAAGCATGTCTTTGGGCAGGGTAAGCCGCTGCCATTGGGCCCGATAGTCGGCGGTCTGCTGGATTTCCTGGGTCTTCTGGCGCTGGCTGGAGAGCTCCAGGGCAGAAACGGCCCCCTGGACGGTTTCCAAGGCATTGCCCTGGCCCTGAACCCTTTCCCAGGATGCGGTCAGCTCAGCCGCAGTCAGGGTTATTTCCCCAGAACCTGAACCGGACAGGAGCCCATCCACCTCCTCCTGGGGGAGGCCGGCGGCCCGGAGAAACGACGCCACCGCCGGGGCTTGCTCCTGAGGGATTGTCAGGGAGCCTTCCGGCTGAGATTGAAGAAAATCAATGAGGATCTCGAGAGCCTGGGGCGGCTTTTTGGCGGCAGCGGCTTGAGGGGTGCTTTGATCCGGACCGGCTTCCAACCTGGCCGCGTCAGGTTCAGTTTCACGTTTTTTGTGGGCTTGCCGGGCTGCACCGGGTGGTTTTTTGGCGGTGGCGGCAGAAACCCGGCGAGGTTCAGCTGAATCAGCGGCAACCGGGAGGCTTTTTGTGCCCTGCCGACTCTGTGTTGGTCCCGGCCGGGATGCCTGGCAGGCGGCTGGTTTGGCCAGGCTCTCCCGGGGGGCCAAGCGGGCCTGAAGGCGGCTCTGGAAGGCTTCCCGGAAAGCGTCCTGCGCGGGGGGCGCCGAGGGTTGGGCCCCCCGTCCCCAGGAGACAAACAGAGCGGTGGGATTTGGACTGGATGATTGCATACTTGAGAGCCTTTGAAGTCGGTGTCGGCCATGTGAAAGGCAAGATCCATGCCAGGGGCTCTTCTCCCCAAAAAGTCGAACTTTTGTTGAAAAAAGCTGAATGCTTATTGAAAAAACCGGCAAAACCGGTCTAGTCACCCGGCAAGAAATGCCTGCTGAGAGGTTTGCGGTTTCTCGTTTTCGATTTTTTCGGCGGGTCCCTTACCTTGAATGCAGAGCAAACAATCATGGGTCTTGGGCTCTCTCAAAACATGAAAAAGCCTGGTCCAACACAGGCTGGAAGCTTGCGCTCCCGAAATAAGGCTGGTAGCACGGGCATCCTGCCCGTGCCTGGACGGGCTGGAAGCCCGTCCTACCGTACCTCCCCACCTCTCTCCGGGAGCACAGGCATCTTGCCTGTGCCCCAGGCGGGACGCCTGTGCTCCCAAGAGATGGGGTGGGGCGAGAGGAGTTGGTAGAGTAAATGGAGGGCGGGCGTCCCCGCCCGCCATCTGTAAGGCGCGTCTCACGCGCCAAAATTGGTGCGTAAGACGTACCCTACTTTGACCGTTTCGTAACAGCAAAGGCTATAAGAAGCATGGGTTTGGGAACCAGAAGCATGTTGATATCCGGTCCAGAAATTTCTATAATTTCAAAATATTAGAAAATGTAGGGCGGGCACTGCCCGCCGATATAATTGGTTGGCGCTGCTAACCCGGCAGAACAGTCTGAAGGCGGGAGGCGCTGCGCTTTCCCGCCCTACGCCATATTTGAACTTTGAACTTTTTGCAGCAGTCGTTCAGGAGTTGTTGGCTCTCTCAAACTAATAAAGAGCCCGGGGGGCGGGCGTCCCCCCCGCCATCTTGGGTGGGCTTAGGGCTCGAAACTAAAAACTCGAAACTCGAAACTCATCAAGACAGTTGTCAACCCCTATGGAAAAAACTCAACGCCAACCTACCCGGCCCATATGGGTCGGACCCGTGCAGATCGGCGGCGGCGCGCCTGTGTCCGTGCAGTCCATGACCAACACTGACACCCGGAAGGTGGCCGAGACCCTGGCCCAGGTGGAGCGCCTGGCCGCAGCCGGCTGCGAGATTGTCCGCCTGGCCATCCCGGACCAGAAGGCCGCCCGGGCCTTTAAGGAGATCAAGGCCAATAGCCCCGTCCCTCTCATCGCGGATATTCATTTCAACCACCGCCTGGCCCTGGCGGCATTGGAGGCGGGGGCCGACGCCCTGCGCATCAACCCCGGCAACTTGGGGGGGGCCAAAAAGACCAAAATCGTGGTGGAGGCCTGCCGGGAGCGGGGCATCCCTTTGCGCCTGGGGGTGAACGCCGGATCGCTCGAGGCGGACCTCCTGGAAAAATACGGGTCCCCCACGGCAGGAGCCCTGGCGGAGAGCGCTTTGCGCTGGGTAACTACCTTTGAAAACTGGAATTTTTTTGACTTTAAAATTTCCTTGAAATCTTCCGATGTTATTACTACTATCGAAAGCTATCGGGACTTGTCCCGCCAGGTGGATTACCCGCTGCACCTGGGGGTCACCGAAGCGGGCGGCCTGATTGCCGGCACGGTGAAATCGGCCCTGGGGATCGGCATGCTCCTGGCCGACGGCATCGGCGACACCATCCGGGTGTCCCTGACCCGGGACCCGGAAGAAGAGGTGCGGGTGGCCTATGAGATTTTACGGGCCCTGCGCCTCCGGGAGCGGGGGGTGGAACTCATCTCCTGCCCCACCTGCGGCCGCTGCGAGATTGACCTCTTCAGCCTGGCCGAAAAAGCCGAGCGCCGCCTCCTGAAGATCGCCACCCCCATCAAGGTGGCCATTATGGGCTGCGTGGTGAACGGGCCGGGAGAAGCCCGGGAAGCGGACATAGGCATTGCCGGGGGAAAAAAAGTGGGCGCCCTGTTTAAGCGGGGCGAACTGGTGCGAAAGGTCCCGGAAAAGGAGTTGCTCACCGCTCTATTGGAAGAGGTGGCAGCCCTCACCGGGGAGGCCGTGGACCTGAACGAATAGGAGGAGGCATGCCCAAAAAGACTGTTACCGTCATGGTGCTGGCAGGTGTGATGGCCCTGTTCTTGGCTTCGTGGGCCGGCGCGGCGACGCCGACGACATCCACCTTGCCCCCTTACACCGGGATTATTAAAAACAATACTCCCTGCGAATTTTCCATTCCTTCGCAGAACAGCATGGGCACCCTCATCGTGCCTGCCAAGGGCTGGATCGAGTTCACCGTCTGGGACCCGAAATTCGATGTCATCCCCTATTACTCCGGCAAGCCCTACGGCTGCCAGAGGGTGACGGTGACGCCCAAGGCCTTTAACTACATGTGCAAGAATTACGATTTTATGGTGGATATCAGCGGGCCGGGGCCTTGTGAGGTTTCGCAGCCCACCTATTATAAAAAGTATAAGAAGCGGGTCCGCAAGAAGAGACCCTGTTGATCAGTAATCAGTAATCAGCTGCCAATTACCAGTCAACAAACTGGTTACTGGTCACTGGTCTCTGTTACGAAAAGTTTCGAGTTTTGAGCCGTAGGCCGTAGGGCTGGAAAGCGCATAGCATCCCGCCATCAGGCGCTCGGCCCAACCGGTCGGCGGGCACGGAGGCCCGCCCTACCAATCTTTTCATAGTTTGAAAGAGCCAACGGCTCATGAGCGACTGCTCTAAAAAATTTTTTTGGTGTCCAAGAGCAGGGTTACCGGGCCGTCGTTTATGAGGCCCACCTCCATCATCTGGCGGAAGCGGCCGGTGGCCACCGTAAGACCGTGGCCTTTGAGGGCCGCCACCAGGTCTTCGTAGAGCTTTTCGGCCAGTTCCGGGGGGCCGGCCAGGTCGAAGGACGGCCGCCGGCCCTTGCGGCAGTCTCCCAGGATGGTGAACTGGCTCACCACCAAGGCTTCTCCTCCGATGTCCAGTAGCGACAGGTGCAGGAGGCGTTCCCCTTCGGAAAAAATGCGGAGGTGCGCCAACTTCTGGGCCATGAGGGTCACGTCTTCGGGCCCGTCATCTGCTGCCACTCCCGCTAAAATGAGCAATCCCCGGCCGATGCGGCCCACTTCTTCTTCGCCCACCCGCACCCAGGCTTCGTTTACCCGCTGCACCACTGCACGCATGTGTTTTCTCCGTTGAAAATAAAATTTGAAGGAGGAACCGGGAATAAAATGCCGCCGCCTGAGGGCATGGCTTGCCATGCCCCTACAATCCTCTCGCAAATCAAGAGCGTTCGGCACTTTCACATAATCCCAAACCTTCATACCTTAAAAAAATGGGGAAGCCCTGTCAAGGTGGTCGCCCTTCAGATCTTGGCTCTCAAAATCGTGCAGAATATCAGCGGCACAGGTTTTCAACCTGTTTCTGGACGGGCACAAAACCTGTTCTCACGGACTCAGAGGCGATTAACCACGGAAAGAGGCCGCGGTCCGCGGGAAAATTCTTCCAAATTTTGAAGAATGTGATATTTCTCTCATCAAATTTTTCTGATACGGTAGATGGATACAGCAAAAAGGAGACTGCCCATGAATGTGCGCACCATCCTGTGGCCCACAGATCTGTCCAAAAATTCCCTGAAGGCCACGCCGCATGTCAATTCCCTGGCTGAAAAATATCAGGCCAAGGTCATCGTCTTTTATGTCGGGGTCGACTTGATGAACCTGCTCCCTTATGGGGGGAAATACCCCAGCGAAGAGCACCTGCAGCATTTCCAGAAGTGGGAAATGGACCAGGCCAAGAAAAAGCTGGAAACCGTGTGCAGTGCCGAACTGAAGGCCTGTCCCCTGTTTGAGTTGCGCCTGGTGCAGGGTGACCCTGCCGCCGAAATTTTGAAGGCCGTCAACAAAGAAAAAGCGGACATGTTGGTGCTGAGCACCCACGGCCGCAGCGCCGATGATCTGGACGCCGCCAGCCCCGAGTTCGGCAGTGTGGCCAGGAAAGTCCTGGCCGGCGCCAAAGTGCCGGTGCACCTGGTCAATCCGTTCCAGTCCTAACGCCATCGCCTTTTCTCTCCTGCGTCTGGGGGCGCCAGGCTTGCACGTTTTACGGCTTTTTCCTGGAAGCCCTCAGACTGCCTCGTTTCAGGGTCCGGTATGTGGACCTATGCAGCCAAGCGCCTTCTCTTAATCGCGCCCCTCCTGGTGGGGATCACCCTGGTCTCCTTTGTGGTCATCCACCTGGCTCCGGGCACGCCGGTGGAAATCCAGACCACCATGAACCCCAAGGTCTCCCTGGAGGCCCAGAAACGCCTCCGGGAGCTTTACGGCCTGGACAAGCCCCTCCTGGTCCAATACTGGGACTGGCTGAAACGCATGGCCCGCCTGGACTTCGGCCGCTCCTTTTCCCCGGACCGCCGCCCGGTATGGGACAAGATCTGGGAGCGCATCGGCGTCACCATTTCCCTTAACTTTCTGTCTTTGTTGATTATCCTGCTTGTGGCCATTCCCATCGGGGTGATTGCCGCGGTGCGGCCCCACTCCTGGTTTGACCGGGCCACCACCCTGTTTGTCTTTTTCGGTTTTGCCATGCCCACCTTCTGGCTGGCTTTGTTGTTGATGATGCTCTTCGGGGTTTATCTCGACTGGCTTCCCATCTCCGGCCTGACTTCCCTGGGGTTCCGCCAATTCACCTTTTGGCAAAAAGTCCAGGACCTGGCGGCCCACATTTTCCTGCCGGTGGTGGTGGCCGCGTTCGGCGGGCTGGCCGGCATGAGCCGTTATATGCGGGGCAACATGCTGGAAGTCATCCGCCAGGACTATATCACCACGGCCCGGGCCAAGGGTCTGCCCGAGTCCACCGTGATCGTCAAGCATGCCCTGCGCAATGCCTTGCTGCCGGTGATTACCATCCTGGGCCTGTCCGTGCCCGGCCTCATCGGCGGCAGCGTTATCTTCGAGTCCATTTTTGCCATCCCCGGCATGGGGCAACTGTTTTACGGCGCGGTCATGGCCCGGGACTATCCCCTCATCATGGGGGAACTGGTCATCGGGGCCTTCCTTACCCTGATAGGCAACCTCCTGGCCGATGTGGGGTACGCCCTGGTGGACCCGAGGATAAGGACGGGGTGAGCGAGAGATTCTCAGGGGGGAGGGCCAGGGGACATGGCCTTTCCTATGAGGGCATGGCAAGCCATGCTACAAATCCTCTCTCAACCCCCCAGGCCGGGAGAACAGGCATCCTGCCTGTTCCTGCACAGGCTGGAAGCCTGTGCTCCCGCTATCTTCGGTAGCACGGGCATCCTGCCCGTGCTGTGGACGGGCCGGAAGCCCGTCCTACCGCTATAACTCAAGGGATTGGGGGAAAGGGGGTAAGGGCCCGCCGGCCTCGGTAGCACGGGCTTCCAGCCCGTGGGAACCCCCCTCCCCCACCAACCAAGACCATGAAAAAACGCGAATTCTGGGCGCGGTTTCGGCGCAACAAGTTAGCCATGAGCGGCTTCATCATGGTGGCCGGATTATTTTTATTATCCCTGTTGGCCCCCTGGCTGGCCCCTTATGATCCCAGTCTGATTAATCTCAAGGAAGCCCTGATGCCCCCCAGCCCCCAGCATTGGCTGGGGACCGACCCCCTGGGCCGGGATGTCCTGTCCCGCATCATTTTCGGGTCCCAGGTCTCCCTCAAAGTGGGGTTCGTGGCCGTGGGTCTGGCCACCCTCATCGGTGTCCTGGTGGGAGCCACCGCCGGGTATTACGGCGGCTGGGTGGACCTGATCCTCATGCGCTTTGTGGATCTGATGCTGTGCTTCCCCAGCTTTTTCCTGATTTTGGCAGTGATTGCCCTCCTGGAGCCCAGCATCTGGAACATCATGGTAGTCATCGGCGTTACGGGCTGGATGGGTGTGGCGCGTCTGGTGCGGGCTGAATTCCTGTCCCTGAAAGAACGGGAGTTCGTGACGGCGGCCCGGGCCCTGGGAGCCTCCGATGGCCGGCTGATTTTTCGCCACCTGCTTCCCAACGCCCTGGCTCCGGTGATGGTGTCCGCCACCTTGGGAGTGGCGGGGGCCATCCTCACCGAAAGCGCGCTGAGTTTCCTGGGTCTCGGGGTGCAGCCCCCCACTCCCAGTTGGGGGAACATCCTCACCGCGGGCAAGGACAATATTGAAATTGCCTGGTGGCTGTCGGTGTTCCCGGGCCTGGCCATCCTAATCACGGTCATGAGTTACAATCTCCTGGGGGAAGGCATCCGGGAGGCCATTGATCCCCGCCTGAAAGAATAGTCCCTGACGTTCCTGCCTTGACAATCGAAATTTAGTTCTTAACTTTTTGTCAACAATCGGGGCCGGCACCCAACCGGCTTGATAAATTCCCTTCAACAACAGGAGGTGTGCATGAAGCGGAGATCCTTTACGGTAATTGCCATGTTGTTAATCCTTTCACTAACTGCTGTGACGGCCATGGCCCAGGGGATATGTCCCCCGGCTAAAATCACCGGCGACATTGAATCAATGATGTCCCGGGGTTATTGCCTGTTCATTGCCGGCAAGTTTAAAGAAGCCCAGGTGGAATTTGAGAAGGTGTTAAAAAAGGACCCCGGCAACCCGGTAGCCCTGAACAATTTGGCGGCCGTCATGGTCAAGCAGAATAAGCTGGATAAAGCCGATACTTATTTGAAAGAGGCCATGCCCCGGGCCAAGGGTTACATGATGCTGATTAACCGGGTCTGCGGCGTCCAGGACATTTGCCTCGCTCTCGAACCCTACAAGGTGGGCGGCGGCAACCAGGACTTGGGTGAGTTGGTGGCCATGAACCAGAAAATGGTGCAGGCCAAGATGGCGGCCCAGAAAGCCGGTGCCGGAGGCGGCTACCCGGGCGTCCAGTAGGGAATTTCTGGCCACGGCATGAAAAAGGCTCCTACCGGAGCCTTTTTTTATTTAATCCTTACCAAAACGAGGGAACAAAAAGATGCACCTGATTATTGTCGTGTGCCTGGTAACGGGGCTGGTGTTCCTGCCCGGCAGCGCGGCTTGGGCCCAGAACGGCGGTGAGCAGGAACTCATGGAATTGCTGGTGAAAAGCTATGATCTTCTCGAGGCCGACAAGCTGGCGGAAGCCAAAAAGGCGTATGAAGAAATCTTAACCAGGTTTCCGGACAATCCCCTGGCCCTGAACAACCTGGGAGCGCTTTATGTCCGGGAAAATGATTATAAACAGGCCCTTACCTACCTTGAGCGGGCCCTTGCCAAGGCCAAGGGCTATAAGGTATGGGTGGACCGCCAATGCGACGTCAACAAAATCTGCCTGGCCTTCCGCCCGGGGGCCCGGGAATATGCCACCCATGACCTGGAACCCCTCATCGCCGCCAACCTTGACATGGTGAAAGCCAAGGCCGCGGAGGGCAAGGAAGGGAAATAGGCAGGTCAAAGACCCCCATGATTTAAGGGAGGGGGATTTCCACGGGCTGGAAGCCCGTGCTACCGGGTTCGAGGACTATGGCAAGCTGAGACCAAGTTCCCATCAAACAAGTAATTTTCCTGTAGGGGCATGGCAAGCCATGCCCAAGCTCAGGCTAAAGCCTCGCAGCTACATTTTATTACCTCTATGACCGCAACTTGGGATGAGATTATAGGGCGTGCCGCTAGCGCCGGTCTGCCCGCCGCATAGGTGGTGGGCAGTGCCAACCCTACAGAACGTTTCAGGCAGTCTTCAATTCTTGCCGGTATCTTTTTCCGGTTCGGCCTTCTGTTGGGACGCCGCCAGCTTTTCCTTCCAGTAAGAAAGCAAGGCGGGGTTATGCGCAGATATCAGCAGACGCTGCCAGATATCCTCCGCTTCCTTTTTCTTGCCGGCTTTGTCATACAGCAAGGCCAGGCGCTCCTGCAAAACAGTCTGATAATTGCCGCTGCTCATGTCCACCAGGGGTTTGAGGGTTTGGGCCGCCTTGCCAAATTCCCCCTGGGCTTCATAGCAGTAACTCAGGCTTTCGGTCACCATGGGATTCCAGCCGTAAAGGTCTTCGTTTCCCGAGGTGGACAGGGCTTCCTCATAGGCAGTGGCCGCTTCTGCATATTTTTGGGTCTGGTAAAGGAGATGGCCCTTGTATAGACGGGCCATGAGGGCCGCCCGGGTGGAAGGGTAATCCTGAATCACGGTGTTGAGGGTTTTCAGGGCATCTTCCGCCTTGTCGGGCTGGCTGAGATTCGGCCTGGCCTTATCCAGGGCTGCCTGGGCGCGGGCTTCCCGGCTGTGCTGAAAAAAACTGTAGCCGCTCCAGGCCAACAGGGCCACGATCAGGATGACACCCCCCATGATCAGCCATTGGGCATAAGGTTTCACGTAACTGAGGCCTTTTTGGGCGGCGCTCAGGATTTCCTCGGATTCTCTGGGCCCTCGAATTTGGGGTTTTCTTCTGGACATATGGTGCGCTCCCCTCAGGGATTTTTTTGGTGACGCGGGGTGGTTGCCCGCCTTTTTTAATTCAGGGAAGGTATGGAGGATGGGCTTCGCCCACCACTTATTTGGCGGGCAGTTCCGGCCCGACATTTCCCGCGTAGCTTTTTATAGGGCGGCCCATGGCCTCCACAATTGTCTAGAGCCGGATTTGATAAGTTCACGCTCCTACAATTTTTTCCCTTCGCATGCGACCTGGTGTGAGGAGCAATTCCCCGAGGTCATCTCTAACAGGCTGTTGAAAAATATCTTTTCCCCTTTATTGTCATTCTGAGCGTAGCGAAGAATCTAGTATTATCAAGCAGTCCTAGATCCTTCACTTCGTTCAGGATGACAAAAAAACAGGTTTTTCAACAACCTGCTAAAAAGGCAAGAAGCTCCTCCCCCCGAGGGCCATGTCCCGTCAGGATAATCTGCCTTTCCTCCTCCCCGGTGATGCTTAGAGCAATTTCCAGGTATTCCGGGGGAAGAAGATCCCCCAGGCGCTCGGACCATTCCACTGCGGTCACCTGGGGTCCCCCCAGATAATCCTCCAGATCGGGCAGGA
>JBAQHL010000524.1:0-8585 GCA_049288295.1 Desulfobaccales bacterium | reverse complement strand
CCACATAACCTTTCCGGCCAAAGACTTCCGTTCTTATTTGACCTACGGGGACACGGATTACAGCTATGCCGGCAAGACCAGCTTCCGGGGCGAGGTGCTCAGGGCCAACAGCCTGGCCCGCATCAACATGGCCAGCTCCATGGGGACTCCCCTGGCCGATGAATATCTACAAAAATTTCGGGACGCCTTTGGGCAGCCGGCCCATGGCATTTTGCTCTTTGATCTGGCCCGGGGCATCGAACTGGTCTACTCCCTGGAGCGGGTCCGGGAAATCCTCTCCGAGCCCCTGGACCGGGAAGAGACCGAAGTGGGTTACACCCCGAGAGACGGGGAGGGCTTCGGCCTGGTGGAGGCCCCCCGGGGCCCCCTTATTCATCACTATGTCATCGAACAGGGGAAGATCGCCCAGGCCGATTTCATCATTCCCACAGTCCACAACGTTATGGCCATTGAGCGGGCCCTCAGGGTGGCGGCTGAGCGCTATATCACCGCCGACCGGGTGAACCTGGAACTGGAGCGGGCGGTGGGCCGGGTGGTGCGGGCTTTTGATCCCTGCATCGCCTGCGCCACCCATTAACAGGCTAGGGGTCAATACACCTTTTTTCTGTCACCCCGAACGGATTGAATATTTTTCACTTGGCATAGATTGACTTGCCCCGATGCCCCGTGTGTTTCAGTAACTTCAAAATAAAAAGCCGGCAATTTGATCAGCCCGGCGCCTGGAGGAATATGGGCACTTTAGCCGAAATGAGACGAACGAAAATTGTCTGCACCATAGGGCCGGCCATCACCCCGGAGATCTGCCCGGCCCTGGTGGAGGCCGGGCTGAATGTAGCCCGGTTGAATTTCTCCCACGGCACTCATGCCGAACACCGGGCGCGGTATGACATGATCAGGGCCGCTTCCCGGGAAGCGGGACGGCCGGTGGCCATTCTACAAGATTTGTCGGGACCCAAGATCCGTCTCGGGGACATTAATCCGGAGCCCGTCATCCTGATACCGGACCAGATTTTCACCCTGACCAAACGCCACATCATCGGCAACCAGGAAGAGTGTTCCGTCAACACCCCGGCGGTCGTCGAGTCCACCCCTGTGGGTTCTACGGTGCTTCTGGCGGATGGCGCCCTGGAACTCCTGGTGGTGGAGAAATTCCCCGATTCCCTGAGGTGCAAAGTCGTGGTAGGGGGGCCTTTGAGTTCCCACAAAGGCATCAACCTGCCGGGGGTCTTGTTGCCCATCTCAGCCCTCACCGCCAAGGACCGGGAGGACCTGGCCTTTGGGCTGGACCTGGGGGTTGACCTTGTGGCCCTGTCTTTTGTCCGTTCGCCGGAAGACGTGGTGGAACTCAAAGAGCTTATTGCCAGCCGTGGCTCGAGCACCCCGGTCATCGCTAAAATCGAGAAGCCGGAAGCCGTGGATCATATCAAAGAGATTCTGGCGGTGGCGGACGGCATCATGGTGGCCCGGGGTGATCTGGGAGTGGAAACGCCCTTGATCCAGTTGCCCCTGGTGCAAAAGCTCCTGATCGGGGAAGCTAACCTTTCAGGAAAGCCGGTGATTACCGCCACCCAGATGCTGGCCTCCATGGTCAACAACCCCCGTCCCACCCGGGCTGAGGTCTCGGACGTGGCCAATGCCATCCTGGACGGCACTGATGCCGTGATGCTCTCGGAAGAGACCGCCATCGGGCATTATCCGGTGGAGGCGGTGCGCTTCCTGGACGGCATTGCCAAGACTACGGAGGCCAAGTTCCCCTACGAAGACTGGCTGCAGAGATTTAATCTCTCTTTCAGGGATTCAATCTCGGATGCCATCAGTTACGCGGCTTGCGAACTGGCCAGCGATTTGCGGGCCAAAGCGATTATTGCTTCTACGGCCAGCGGCACCACCGCCCGGCTGATCAGCCGCTTCCGTCCGGCTATGCCGGTGATCGCCATTACCACCAGGGGAGAAACCGAAAAGCGCCTGTGCCTGTCCTGGGGAGTTTTCCCCTATCATATACATGAGCTGAAAAATGTGGATGAGATGCTGGAGGTGGTGAAAATGATGGCCGCGCAGCAGGGACACCTGACTTCGGGAGATCGGCTGGTCATCACCGCCGGCACTCCCCTGGGGACCATGGGCGCCACCAACCTCATCAAGGCGGACTACATTTCCTAACCCCGAAGGAAGAAAACCATGAAGATTCTCACCGCGCCCCGCATGGAACGCTGCATCGGGTGCCATTCCTGTTCCCTGGCCTGCGCCCGGCAGGTGCACCAACGCCTGTCCTGGGACACGGCCGGCATTCGGATTCGCTCCTCCGGCGGCATGTCCACCGGCTTTGAGGCCAGGACCTGCCTGGCCTGCCTGCCGGCCCCCTGTGCCGAAGCCTGCCCCACCGGAGCCTATTCTCAGCGCAAGGGCGGCGGCGTCATTGTCCGGAAAAAACTATGCATCCAATGTGGCTCCTGCGCCGCCGCTTGCCCCGTGGATGCCATCTTTCTCGATTCCTTTGGTGAGCCCTTCGTCTGCCTGCACTGCGGCAAGTGCGTACCTTTTTGTCCCCACGACTGCCTTGAGATGCGGGAGAACGAGGTGAGGCCAGAAGAGGCTAAAGCTGCACCGGAGGCAGGGACAGCGGCGGAGGTGGCGTCATGATCAGGGATTATTTTCGTGTCCTCAAGGTGGACCTGGCCAGCGGCCGGGGCCAGGTGGTGACCCTCGATGGCCGGGACCAGGTGGCGGGGGGCAGCGGCCTCGCTGCCCTGATTTACCAGAAATACGGCAAACCACAGGCGCCCTGGGATGACCCGGAGCAGCCACTGATTTTCGCCATCGGTCCCCTTACCGGCTACTTTCCCCTGATGAGCAAGACGGTTATGGGGTTTAAAAGCCCCTATCACGACCAGTATGCCGAAAGCCACGCCGGGGGCCGCTCCGCCGTGGCCCTGCGCTTTGCCGACCTGGACGCCCTGGTGGTCACCGGCAAGGCGGCCCGCCCCAGCGTCCTGTCCGTGGGCTCCCGCCACCTGGAGGTTCGGGAAGCCCATTATCTCTGGGGAGTTGACGTGCAGTCGATAGGGAAATTCCTGCGCCGCAAACATCCCGGCTCCGGTCACCGCAGCATCCTGCGCATCGGCCCCGCCGGGGAGCAGGGCTCAGGTATGGCCTGCGTCAACGTGGACTCCTATCGTCATTTCGGCCGCCTGGGAGGCGGCGGCGCCATGGGGGCCAAAAACCTCAAGGCTATCGTCATCCAGGGAGACGGCAATTTCCCCCTGACAAACGGCAAGGACTACAACAAGCTTTTTACGGAAGTGCACCAGCAGCTAACCCAGACGAAAATGATGCAGAAATACCATAACCTGGGCACACCCATAAACATGGCGGTCTTGAATGAGCTCCAGGCCCTGCCCATTCGCAACCTCAAGGAAACCAGCGCCCCGGATATTGCCGGTATCACCGGCGAACGCTTCGCCGAAGACACCCTTTTGCGCAACGTCGCCTGTGCCGGTTGTCCGGTGGGCTGTGTGCACCTGGGCTATGTCAGATTGCGCTTCCACGACGATCACCGCTATTTCTTCCGCCAGGTGTCCTATGACCATGAGCCCATCTTTGCGGTGGGGGCCATGCTGGGGGTGACCAACTGCTTCCAGGTCCTGCAGCTCATTGACATGACGGAAAAGATGGGGCTGGACGTCATGAGCGCCGGCGTGGCCCTGGCCTGGGCCGTGGAGGCCGTGGAAAAAGGGGTTATTTCAGAACGGGAAACCATTGTCCCCCTGAAGTTTGGGGACACCCAGAATCTGGAAACCGCCCTCAACCATCTGGGCATGGGAACCAACGACTTTTACCGGCTTCTGGCCCAAGGCGCGGGGAAAGCCGCGGCCCACTATGGCGGCCAGGATTATGCCTGCGTCCTCGGCCAGGAAATGGGGGGCTACGCCACCGGCGAGGTCTTCTTCGTGTCCCAGGCCCTGGGCTTCCGCCATTCCCACCTGGACAGCGGCGGTTACTCTTACGACCAGAAGCACGATGACCGGGACGTAGACAAGGCTCTTGACTTTCTGGTTAAAGACGAGGAGGGTCGGGTCCTGCTGACCTCCATGGTGTCCTGCCTTTTTGCCCGGGAAGTCTATAAAGAGGAATTATTAGCCGATTGCCTGAGGTCCCTGGGGTATGAAACCATGGCCGGGCAACTGCCTGAGGTGGCCCGCCGCGTCCAGCGGCTCCGCTGGCAGACCCGCCTGTCCACGGGTTATGACCCCGCCCAGGTGAAAATCCCCAAGCGCTTCACGGAAATCAAGACCTGGAAGGGCCCGCTCAACCAGGAATATATGGAGACCCTACGCCTGGGCTATGCTCTGCGCATCCGGGAGTTGGCCCGGGAAGATCTCCCCGGCCAGGCTTGACCCTTGCCCTGGATGGACCTTGGGGAATGACAACTTTAACATGAGGTAGAGAAAACCATGGAAACGAACATTCTCGATAAGTTTTTCAAGCCGGAATCCGTGGCCGTGGTGGGGGCCAGCACCCGGGAAGGCTCCGTGGGCCACATCCTGGTGGACAATCTCCAGGCCGGCGGCTTTCCCGGGAGGGTCTATCCCATTAACCCCAAGGCCCCCGAAATTTTGGGGCTTCAAGCCTATCCCAACCTGACAGCGGTGGGCGCGCCGGTGGACCTGGCGGTCATCTGCATCCCGATTAAAGGGGTGCCGGAGGTTATCAAGGAATGTGGCCAGGTGGGGACCAGGGCCGCCATCATCATTTCCGCCGGGGGTAAGGAGGCCGGGGAAGACGGGCTGGCCGTGGACGCCGCCATTCGCGCCGAGGCCCACAAGGCCGGGGTGCGCTACTTCGGCCCCAACTGCATGGGCCTCTTGTGTCCGGGGAGCAATCTCAATGCCAGCTTTGCGGCGTTTTCGGCCACTCCCGGCAGTCTGGCCTTCATCTCCCAGAGCGGTGCTTTGGGAAGCGCCATTCTGGGCTGGGCCACGCAAAACAACATTGGCTTTTCCCATTTCATCAGCGTGGGCACCATGGCGGACCTCGATTTCGCTGACCTCATCGATTACCTGGGGAGCGAAATGAGCGCCAAAAGCATCCTGCTGTATATGGAAGGCATGACCAGCCCCCGGAGGTTCATGAGCGCCGCCCGGGCCGTGTCCCGGATCAAGCCCATCATCCTGGCCAAGTCGGGCCGGAGCGAAGCCGGGGCCCGGGCCGCAGCTTCCCACACCGGGTCCATGGCCGGGGTGGACGAGGCCTATAATGCCGCCTTCCGCCGGGCCGGGCTCATCCGGGTGGAGACCGTGCGGCAGCTGTTTGACTGCGCCGAGGCCCTGGGAAAAGCACAAAGGCCAGTGGGCGGAGGGCTGGGCATCATCACCAACGCCGGGGGACCAGGCGTCATGGCCATCGACGCCCTGGCCAATTGGCGCGCCGAACCGGCTCCCCTGAGCCCTGACACCATGGATAAGCTCAACCAGTTTTTGCCACCTTTTTGGAGCCACAACAACCCGGTGGACATCCTGGGGGACGCCACCCATGAACGGTATCTCCAGGCGCTCCAGGTGTGTCTGCAAGCCCCGGAGCTTTACGGCCTCATCGTCATCATGACCCACCAGGCCATGACCGACCCCAACAAGATAGCCGAGGTCCTGGTCCCGGACATTAAAAAACAGGCCAAGCCGGTCCTGGCGGTGTGGATGGGAGGTGATGACGTGGCCGAAGGGGTGCGCATCCTCAACAACGGCGGCATTCCGGTCTACGAAACCCCGGAGCAGGCCATCGACACCTTCATGGCCATGTACTCCTACACCAGGAACCTTGAGCTCCTCCAGGAAACCCCGGCCCAACTCCCCCACGATCTGGAAGTCAACCAGCAGCAGGCCCAGACTTATATCCAGGAATGCCTGAAGCGCCAGGCCAAGGTGCTCACCGAGGTGGAAGCCAAGGCGATCCTTTCGGCCTACGGCATCCCGGTGACCCCAACCCTGTCGGCCTCCACTGCCCAGGCCGCGGCCCAGGCCGCCAGCCACGTGGGGTATCCCGTGGTCCTGAAGATCCTGTCCCCCCAGATTTCCCACAAAACCGATGTGGGCGGCGTCAAGGTGGGCCTTAAAACCGAGGATGAAGTCAAAGCGGCCTTCGACGACATCACCCAGTCATCCCGGTCCCACGTGCCGGACGCCCAGATCCTGGGGGTGACCGTGCAGCCCATGGTGAAGCCCATTGACTTCGAACTCATCGTGGGCACCAAAAAAGACCCGCAGTTTGGCCCCATGCTCCTTTTCGGCCTGGGGGGTATCTATGCCGAGGTCTTGAAAGACGTGGCCATCGAGTTGCCGCCTCTGAATCTCATGCTGGCCGAGCGGCTGGTGCAGCGCACCCGGGTTTACAGGCTGCTGCAGGGTTATCGCAATCTGCCGCCGGCCAACATGGAAAAACTGTCGGAAATGCTCATCCGCCTGGCCCAACTGGTGACGGACTTCCCGGAAATCCTGGAAATGGATATCAACCCCCTGTTCATCTCGGGAGGACTGCCGCTGGCGGGGGACGCCCGCATGGTGGTGGAGGAGAGCCCGGTGCCGGCCCCCCGGCATCTCATCATCGCCCCTTATCCCAACCAGTTTGTCAGCGACTGGATGCTGGAAGACGGGACCCCGGTGAAGCTTCGGCCCATAAAATCGGAGGACGAGCCCCTGGTGGCAGACTTTCTGGCGGCTTGTTCGGATGAAACCATCTACTTCCGCTACTTCCGCCGCATCAAGAAATGGACTCACGACATGCTCATCCGCTTCACCCAAAATGACTACGACCGGGAGGTGGGGATCATGGCCGTGGGCGTGCCTCCTGCCCCGGAGGTCATGATGGGGGTGTCCCGCCTGGTTACCACCCCCGACCGGCAAGATGGCGAGTTCGCTCTGATCATTGCCGACCCCTGGCACGGTAAAGGGTTGGGTTCCAAGCTCATGGGACGGCTCATCGATGTGGCCCGGGAGATGGGGGTCAAGCGTCTCCGGGGCGATGTTCTTTCCGGAAACCACCCCATGTTGGCTTTAATGGAAAAGTTAGGGTTTACCCTCAAGAAGGAAGGCGAAACGGTGCACGTGGAGATGAGTCTGTAGGTTTAATTCCCTTACGGTGGCGCAACGCCGCGGTTTCAACGGCTGATAGAAAAGGAGCGACTGATGACCCCGCTAAATTATGATGAACTGGGTTGAGTAAACACCAAAGAACTGTTCAACAAGGCCCTGGCGGAAGGGTACGCATTACCGGCGTACAACTTCAACAACCTGGAGCAATTGCAAGGCATTCTCACCGGCTGTGCGGAAACCAACTCGCCGGTGATCCTCCAGATCTCGGGAAGCACCCGCAAGTATATCTCGGCCCCCATCCTCCCCCACCTGGTCATGGGGGGCATTGCGTTGGTCCGGTCCATGGGCTCAAACATCCCCATTGTCCTGCACCTGGACCACGGCTCTTCCTTCGAGCTGGCCAAGGACTGCATCGACTCCGGATTTTCCTCGGTCATGATCGATTACGGCGTGAGAGCCGTTATCTTTTTTATTGGGCCGAACGTCTGGATGTCAAGAGTAGCCCATGCTTTTTTGATGCCTAAAAGAGTCGATATATTCTGAATAGATAGAGTTTTCAGCAGCTTGATAAGTTTCTAAGGAGAGCAGTGAGTGAGAGCAGTAAACGCAACCAAGAGAGAATTTTTCTATACTTAATTTCTTCTAAACAGATTTTCAGGTATTTTTCCCTCAAAAGCCAGGTTTTCCCTGATTGACACAAGACGCAACCATGTTAAACATAATGACCGTCCCAATAAGGTTAAATCCGGGGCTTGCCAGTCAATGGCCGGCCCCGGGACCGGGCGAGGTCTTTACCACTGAAAACCGGGGACGGTTCAAAGCCAACCCCAATCACCTATCACCCACTAACACGTAAAAGGAGAACTGTAATGAGACATATACGCCTGAAAATATTCGTTCTTGCCCTGATTGTTCTGAGCTTTGGCACCGCTTGGGCAGACACCATTACCCTTAACCCTGTCGACGATGTCTACTGGACATCAACAACCAGCACTACTCCAATTGACAGTACGGTCCTCTTGTTGGGCGGGGGCACGTCCTATAATCGATTCGCCATGAAGTTCGACCTAACTGCGATCCCCGACGGGAGCACAATTACTTCTGCAACCCTTAACATTTATCAAAGTTCCTATTCTACTGCGTCATCCACAATAGCGGCCCTATTGAAATACTCAGCCGACGACAATTGGAGTGATTCGGCCATACCTGCTGGAGGTCCGGCCGCGACCGTCCAAATAGGCGGGAATAGAAGTCTCACTAACCCTGCCGCGCCTAGATTGAGATCCTGGGATCTCCTCACCGCCGTCAACCCATGGAATCCAATACCGGATCTTGACGATAATTTCCTGTCGCTCAGGGTTGACCAAACAAACCCCTCAGTCCGCAGCCTTTCACAATTTTATAGCAGCAGTAACACCACGAACAAACCCTATCTTTTGGTGGACTACACTCCGCCGGCGCATGTCCCCGGACCGGCTACAATACTGCTCCTGGGAACTGGGT
>JBAQHL010000523.1:0-3706 GCA_049288295.1 Desulfobaccales bacterium | reverse complement strand
GAGCAATTTTAACCCCCAAGCCACTTCCCATGCAGGGGCCATGGGGCTCATGCAGCTCATGCCGGGCACCGCTCGCGACCTGGGAGTCCGTTGTGCCTATAACCCCAGGGAAAACATTGATGGGGGCACCCGTTTTTTGAGGGACCTCCTGGACCGCTACGATGGTAATGTGCCTCTGGCCCTGGCGGCTTATAACTTTGGCCCCGGCAACCTTGACAAAGGGCGCGCCTTGCCCAGGGAGACCCGCAACTACCTGGCGTCGGTGGGCAGACTTTACCCGATTCGTCAGGCGCCCCCCTCAATAAGCCAAAAAAATGCACTGCCTGAGGCCGTTCCCCGCTTACCCGACAGGGACCTGCTGGATGGCATCAAGACTTGAGGGGCTGATCCCGAGTTTTTCCCTGATTCCTTCTAAGTCTCTGCCCCTGTCAGCTCTTTTTGCCATATCCGCCGAAAATAAAGCCTCACCTTAAAGTTCCGATAAGCTGTCAGAGACCCCTTGGATTGCGGGCCTCAATTCCATTTCAGAGCGGCTGGGGGACCATGGCGGCCAACCCTCCCCTGGCTCGGGCGATCTTTTCCCCTGGTCATTTATGGATCGGACTACACTTGTCGGCCTGTTGCTTGGAGGAATGTCTTTGCTGGGAGGGCATTACCTGGAAGGGGGCTCTGCCGGCATGATACTCCAGGCCACTGCTTTTGTCATCGTCCTGGGAGGCACCGCCGGGGCAGTCTGTCTGAGCTTCACGGGGCCGCAGCTGCGTCAATCCTGGCAATCTCTGCCTCATATATTCCGCAAGCCTCACGACGAAACCCCGGAGCAGGTGGCTCGCCTGGTGGAGCTGGCTTACCGGGCCCGGCGCCATGGTCTTTTGTCAGTGGAGGGAGAGGTGGCCAAGCTTCCCGATCCCTTTATGCGCCGGAGCCTGGAGTTGGTTATCGACGGTTTTCAGCCTCAGCAGGTACGGGAAATCATGGAAATGGACCTTACACAAAAAGAGGATCACGGGCTGATGCCCTCCAGGGTCTTTGAAGCTGCCGGGGGATACGCCCCCACTATCGGGATCTTAGGGGCTGTGCTGGGCTTGATCCAGGTCATGCAGCACCTCACTGAGCCGTCGCGTCTGGGGACCGGGGTGGCGGTGGCCTTTGTGGCCACCATTTACGGGGTGGCCTCTGCCAATCTCCTTTTTCTCCCCATCGCCCACAAACTGAAACTTCATCATGAACACGAAATGCTCCGCCGGGAAATGGTTTTGGAGGGAGTCCTGGCCCTGGCCCAGGGAGAGCATCCCCGCCTTATTGCCGAACGCCTCAACGGTATTCTTTCCCAGGACAAGGGAGATGACCTCAAACCCTCAACTCCCAGCGGCGTGCGCCCGCCTGCCGTGCGGCCCCGGACCCGAAGCAAGCCTCATGCGTCAGCCCCGGTCCGCTCCCACTAATTCCTCCGGACCTTCCCGGGACCGCTGGCTGATCTCCTATGCGGATTTTGTCACCCTGCTCCTGGCTTTTTTTGTGACCATTTATGCCATTAATCGCCTGGACAACTCCAAGTTGATGGAGGCTCAGCACTCCATCCAACGGGCTCTGAACGCTCCGGCCTTTTTGGGGGGCTTCCCCCTGGAGCCCGAAGTGGGGGATCTTTCCGCCCCTGGCTCCCGGGGAGACCTTCCTGCCGCAGGGCTCAGGGCCTCCCCCCAGACCCAGATCGAGGAGATCGCCCACACAGTCCAGGAAAGCCTGCGGGACAAGCCCGATTACCAGGATATCCGGCTGATGATTACAGGGCGGGGGCTGGTGATTCACTTGCCGGAATTCTTGTTTTTTTCCACGGGCGATGCCCAGATCCGGCCGGAGGCCGAGCCTCTCCTGGACAATCTGGCCGGCATCTTGAAAAAAATCCCTAATCAGTTGGCGGTGGAGGGCCATACCGACAACCGGCCCATCAATACTCCCAAATTTCCCTCCAACTGGGAACTTTCCGTGCACCGGGCCACTGCGCTGGTGCGCTATCTCGTGGAAAAGACCCATATAGACCCGGCCCGCTTTGCCGCCGCCGGGTACGGGGAATTTGCTCCCCTGGCCTCCAATGACGAAGAGGCCGGCCGGCGCTTGAACCGGCGGGTGGATATCGTCATCAAACCCCTGCTTGGGAAAAATCTCCCGGGAATATGAAAGGCGCCTACTGGTGATGCCCACACCGGCCAAAGAACTTTACGTGACACAACCGCAGTCTCCCTGGACTTCCTTGACAAACGAGGCAGTGCTCCCCATACTTTTTGGTCTATTAATGGTCCTGGTGGTCCTGAATGCCCTGTCCGGAAATGTGGCGGACCCTGACCTCTGGGGGTATATGGCCTTTGGCCGCCTTTTTTGGGAGACGGGCCGCTTTCCCTACCAGGATATTTTCGCTTATGTCCCTACCCTGAAGATGTGGGTCTACCACGAGTGGCTCACCGGGGTCATCTTTTACCCCATTTATCAAACCCTGGGCGCAACCGGCCTGCAACTCGTTAAATTTGCCCTGGGTTTGGCCACCATCGCCTTTGTCTATCTGGCGGCCAGACGCCGGGGGGCCAATTTCTGGAGTGCGCTGCTGGGATTGTGGTTTGTGCAGGTGTTTCTGGCCATGGGCTACAGTCCGGTGCGGGCCCAACTCTTTACGTATCTCTTTTTTGCCTTATACCTTTATGTGTTGGAATCGGTGCGCCTTTCCGGGCGCTGGCGCGGCCTCCTTATCCTGGTCCCGGTCCAGATTATCTGGTGCAACCTCCACGGCGGCTTTCTGTCCGGCCTGGGCCTCATAGCCCTTTACGCCCTGGGGGAGGCCCTCTCCCGGCGTCTTTTCTGGCCCTATGCCGGGGCCTTTCTGGCCGCCGCCCTGGTCACTCTCATCAATCCGTACGGCCTGGAATACTGGCAGTACCTCTGGCGCGCCGTCACCATGCCCCGCCCGGATATTACTGAGTGGGCCTCCCTCATAAAAGCCTGGAACACGGGTTTTCCCAAAGAACCTCTCATTTATTTTATCAGCCTGGCCGGCTTCGCCGTGTCTCTGGTTTGGTGGGCCAAATGGCGGGAGGTTACCCCCGCCCTGATCCTGGCCCTCACCTTGTATATGGGATGCAAGCACCTGCGCCATCAGGTCTTTTTCCTCATTGCGGCGGGTGTCTATCTGCCGGTGGTCTTTGAGGCTTTTGGCAGAAAAATGCTTTCTTCACCCTTAGCCGGTTCCGAGCGGGTGCGACTGGGGCAGGTCGCTCCTGCGGTCCTGGCCATCTCCTTCATGTTCATTTACGGGTATAAATTTCTTAGCAACCAGCCTTTGTCACTGACCCTGCCGGGGACGCCGGACCTGAACAACAGAGTGGGGATTTATTATCCCGTGGGCGCCCTGGAGTTTTTGCAGAAAGAACAGCTTGCCGGGAATATTTTAAATGAGTTTAACTGGGGAGAATATCTTATCTGGAAATTGCACCCCTCCTGCAGGGTGGCCATGGACGGGCGCTACGAAACGGTGTACGGGGACGACCTCTGCCAGCTCCATTCGGAATTTGTCTATGGCCGTCCGGGCTGGCGCAAATTCCTGGAAAAGCATCCCCCGGACATTATTCTGGTGGATCCCTGCTCCAAGGTTTACCCACTTCTCTTGGCGGCCCCGGATTGGCGGCAGGTGTATGAGGATGCCGGCGCCGCCCTGTTT
>JBAQHL010000522.1:0-5796 GCA_049288295.1 Desulfobaccales bacterium | reverse complement strand
TGATCCAGATTCAAAAGGTGGTGAAGGCGCTCCGCCTTGGTGCGCAGGTAATCGCAATTATCTGGGGTTACTCGGGAAATGAGGGGGATTCTCTCGGTGACCTCAATCCCCAGGCCCTCCAGGCTGTGGATTTTGCGAGGGTTGTTGGTGAGCAGGCGAATAGCCCGTACACCCAAATCACCCAGGATAACGGCGGCAATGCCATAATCCCGCTCATCCGCCTGGTGGCCCAAAGCCAGATTAGCGTCCACCGTGTCTAGACCCTGGTCCTGAAGGTTATAGGCTTGCAGCTTTTTTCTGAGACCGATGCCCCGCCCTTCCTGGCGCAAGTAAAGAAGCACACCGGCGCCGGCCTCGGCGATCAGGCGCATGGCCAACGTAAGCTGCTCCCCGCAGTCGCAGCGGCGGGAGCCCAGGACATCACCGGTAAAGCACTCGGAGTGCACCCGCACCAGGACTTGGTCCTGGCCGGCAATCTCGCCCCGCACCAGGGCTACGTGTTCTTTATGTTCCTGGTCGTCTTCATAAAGGAACATCTGAAACTCTCCCCACTCCGTGGGAATTCGAGCTTCAGCCTTAAGGATGATTTGCGGGATTGGCTCCGCCGTGAACGGTTTTCTGTTATTCATACTGTCCTATTGAATCAAAGGATAGAGTCAGGTGGTTGGTCACTGGCCAGCGCTTGATGAAATACTTGACTCTCAGTGAGGTGCAACTGTACTGAACAGGTTCACCATATTGCCTTCCGGGTCCCGGAAATAGATGGAGCGGTTTCCCCAGGGAAAGCTCGTAGGCGCCATGACCCAGTCAATGGCCAGGGTGGATTTTTTCAAGCGGGCATATTCCTGGTCTACGTCCGCCACCTGGAACTCGAGGATGACGCTCTGGTTGGCCCCGGCCCGCATGGCCCCCGGCACGGTTTTTTCAAGGCTTTCCTGTTTGTAAAGCGATAAAATGGCCCCCTGGGTGGGGAATTCCAGGTAATCGTCCTGATAAACCTTCGGTTCAACCTGGAGGACTTCCCGGTAAAAGTCCCGCATGGCCTCCAGGCGCAGAGTAATAATGCAGGCATGGGTGAGTTTCGCCATTTTTTTGCCCTCGGCTGCGGTTGCAGAGGTGGCCGTCGCTTGTAAAATCGAGGAAATCATGAAGAATGATATGAAAGCCCCAGAAGTGAGAATCAAAATGACTACAGGCTTTAACAAACGGCAGGAAGAAGACATCTAACCTCCTGAGATGCATTTAATTCCTTTGTTTAATATAATACGCCAAAATTTTGGTGCAAGGGTTGGCAATCCCAGCCCTCCCCGACTTTTTAACAAAAAACTCATTGACTTTTTACACAGTTTACCCATGATTTAAAAGAGATTTGCCAATCTGTGATACTGGAATATCGCCCACGCCATGTCAAGTTCTGAACCTCGAGTTATTTCCAGACCCTGGTCTCCTTCTTCGGCTTTCTCCCCAAAACTCCTTTTCCCCCTGGTACACCGGGACCGGCTGGACCTGACCGTCAAGATCCTTATTCCCCTCCTTTTGGTGGTCCTGGCGTTCCTGGCTTGGCAATGGGGCTCTTTCCGGGTTTACCTGGATCTCCTGGAAGGCCGGACTTATACTGCCTTGCTGCCGGCTTTGGGGGCAGGCTACACCTTGCTGATGCTCCTCTTGCAGGGTTTGCGCACCGCGTTGTGGGCCTGCTACCGGCCGTATCCCCTGAGCGCCGCTCCCCTGCCCAGCCTCACCGTGGTCATTCCTGCCTACAACGAAGGCAAGATGGTGGAAATGGCCCTTTATTCCGTGGCCCAGGCCGATTACCCGAAGGATTTATTGGAAATCATCTGCGTGGACGACGGCTCCACGGACGACACCTGGGAGTACATTGAACAGGCCCGCCAGCATTGCCGTCAAATCAAAACCATCCGCTTCCAGGAAAACCGCGGCAAAAAGGCGGCCCTCTATGCCGGTTTTCAGGCCGCCCGGGGGGAGGTCCTGGTGACCGTGGATTCGGACAGCGTCATTGAACCCGAGGCCCTCCGCCATCTGGTGGCGCCGCTCCAGGAAGACGACACCCTGGGCGCCGTGGCCGGCAATGTCAAGGTTTATAACCGCCATCAGAGTTTCATGGGCAGGATGCAGGGAGTCAGGTTCGTCAATCTGGATTTTCTGCGGGCCTCCCAATCCCTCTACAAAACGGTGATCTGCACGCCGGGGTCCCTGTCCGCCTACCGCCGCTGCGCCCTGATGCCGAACTTGGAGGCCTGGCTCCACCAGACCTTCCTGGGTGCGCCCTGCCACCACAGCGAGGACCGGGCCCTCACCAACTTTATCCTGAAAAGCGGCTTTTATTCCTGTTATCAGCGTTCAGCCGTGGTCCATACTTTAGTGCCCGAGACCTATGCCGGGGTGGTCCGCATGTACCTGCGCTGGGAACGGGGCAACGTGCGGGAGTCCTGCGTCATGCTGGGCTATCTTTTTACCCGCTATCGCCGGAAATATCGGTTCATGCCCATAGTGGAGTGTCTTCTCACCCAGATGGAAGGCCCCCTGACCACCTTGTTTTTCGGGTTGCTCATATTTTCCCTCATTCTTTATCCGCCCATACTCTTCAAGCTCCTCATGCTGCTGGGCCTGATGTCGGTTTTCGGCCTCATCTATTACCTGTGGCTGGAAAGGGACCTGGAATTCGTCTACGGCGTCATCTATTCCTACTATGCGTTTTTTCTCCTTCAGTGGATCTTCCCTTATGCCTTTTTCACCGTCCGGGACCGCCGCTGGCTGACCAGGTAAGTTTCATTAAGGCAAGAGGGGCCGCGGGCGGGAGGCTTATAGCCTTTGCCAAAAGCTTCTACCTCTTATCCCCTCTCCCCCCGGCGGGGGGAGAGGGCTAGGGTGAGGTGGGACAAGAAAAAATCTGTGACAATCGAGCCTCTTGCAAAATTCACTTAAAAGCTGATTATGTCTCTTGGTTGATAAGTTAATACCCGGTGGCACAGGCTTTCCAGCCTCTGCAAGCGCAGGCTGAAGCCTGCGGCTACATTTTGCAAGAGGCTCAATCGGCATAACAAAAGAAAGGCAACCATGAAAAGCTACCGCCAGGAACTCTGGTTTCAGGTCCCCGGCCGCCGGGCCTTCATCAACATCACCCCCCAGGTGGAGGAGTGCCTCAGGGAAAGCGGCATCAAGGAAGGTTTGGTGCTGGTGAACGCCATGCACATCACCGCCAGCGTTTTCATCAACGACGATGAGTCCGGCCTCCACCATGATTATGAGATCTGGCTGGAAAAGCTGGCCCCCCATGCCCCGGTGTCCCAGTACCGCCACAACGTCGGGGAGGACAACGCCGATGCCCACATGAAACGTCAAATCATGGGCCGGGAAGTGGTGGTGGCCATAACCAACGGCCGGCTGGACTTCGGCACCTGGGAACAGATTTTTTACGGGGAATTCGACGGGGGCCGCCGCAAAAGGGTCCTGGTGAAAATCATCGGGGAGTAAGGCAAAATTTCCCACAGCCTCAGCTAGGTAGGGTAGGCACTGCCCACCAGTTATGGGGCGTAGGGCGGGAAAGCGAAGCGCATCCCGCCTGCAATGATGAATGCCGAACGCCATCCACCAGTAAGACGGCGGGCAGTGCCCGCCCTACATTTATGGCATCCTGCCAGCCCGGTGTGTTAAACTGATTAAACGCAGTCATCACCAGTTTCCCTTATATTCACATGACCCAGCCACATTTTGCAGCCGGCGGTCCTCCCCGCCGCATCGACTACAAACGCGAACTCAACCCGGCTCAATATCAGGCCGTCACCACCACGGAGGGGCCGGTCCTGGTCATTGCCGGGGCGGGCAGCGGCAAGACCCGCACCCTGGTGTACCGCCTGGCCTACCTTGTGGACCAGGGGGTGGACCCGGAAAACATCCTGCTCCTGACCTTCACCCGCAAGTCCGCCCGGGAGATGCTCACCCGGGCCGCGGACCTGCTGCAGCGGCCCCTCACCCAGGTCATGGGGGGCACCTTCCACTCCATCTGCTACCACTGGCTGCGGCGGCACGACCGGCTCCTGGGCTACCCGGACGGCTTCACGGTCATGGACCGGGACGACCAGGGGCGGATGCTGGCCCATGTCAAAGACCAATTGGGGTTAAAAAGCGTCTCCGGCTCCTTTCCCCGGAAGGAAACCCTCGCTGATATTTTGAGCGCCGCGGTCAACAAAAACCTGGCCCTGGAAACGGTCCTGGCCCGGGACTATCCCCAGTTCCTGGAACAGCGGTCCCATATCATCCGCCTGGCCGGGGCCTATGCCGAAGAAAAGCGCCAACACGGCCTCATGGACTACGACGACCTTCTGCTGCAGGGCCGCAGCCTCCTGGCCGAGCATGAAGACGTGCGCCGCGGCCTGTCCTCCCACTACCGCTACATCATGGTGGATGAATACCAGGACACCAACCACCTGCAGGCCGAACTGGTGCGTCTTTTGGCCTACACCCACAAAAACGTCATGGCCGTGGGGGACGACTGCCAGTCCATCTACTCTTTCCGGGGCGCCAATTTTCGCAACATCATGGACTTTCCCGCCCTGTTTCCCGAAACCAAAATCGTCAAACTGGAGGAGAATTACCGCTCCACCCAGCCCATCCTGGATCTGGCCAACACGGTCATCGCCGGGGCCCGGGAAAAATACACCAAGTGCCTGTTCAGCCGCCAGCCCGACGGCGCCCGCCCCCGCCTATACCGGGCGGCCAGCGAAAACGAGCAGTCCCGCCTGGTGGTGGCCCAGGTGGAGGACCTGAAAAACCAGGGCGTCCCCTTGAACCAGATGGCCGTGCTCTTCCGGGCCGCGTTTCACTCCTTTGACCTGGAAATCGAACTGGTGCGCAAGAATCTCCCCTTCATAAAATTCGGCGGCTTCAAGTTCATGGAAAGCGCCCACGTCAAGGACCTGGTGTCATACCTCCGGGTGGTGGCCAACCCCCGGGACACGTTAAGCTGGACCCGCATCCTGCAACTCCTCCCCGGCGTGGGCAAGCAAACCGCGGTGAAATTCACCAACGCCATCAAGGAGGGCTTTACCCTGGACAAGGCGGTGGCCGCCCTCAACAAGCAACGGCAATCATCTCTTAAGGAGTTGGCCGAGGCCCTTACCCAGATCAGTTCCCAGGCCCAAACCCTGATGAGCCGCCTGAACCTGGCCCTGGACCATTACAAGCCCTTGATGGAACAGCGCTTTGACGATCACCCCAAGCGGGCCCGGGACCTGGAGCACCTCCTCACCATCACCAGCCGCTACCGGGAGATCCGGAGTTTTTTAAATGATCTGTCTTTGGACCCCCCGGCCAGCCTGGCGGACATCACCGCCCCCACCCACGACTTCCTGACTCTCTCCACGGTGCACTCCGCCAAGGGCCTGGAATGGGAGGCGGTTTTCATCATCTGGGCCGCAGAGGGCCGCTTCCCCGGCTATTTCTCCCTGGAAAACGAGGAGGAGGAAGAGGAGGAACGCCGCCTCATGTACGTGGCCCTCACCCGGGCCAAAAGCCGACTGGCGGTCATTTTCCCCCGGGAGGGCTATAACAGGAACTACGGCTGGGGATTCAACGCCCCTTCCCGGTTCATCGAGGGCCTCCCCCGCAGCATCCTGGAACCCTGGCGGGTGGAGGTGGAGGAGGATTAGACATTTTGAGGGGAGGACTGGGGGACCAGCGGGTCCCCCACCCTCCCCTCAAACTCCCCTCCCCATTTCCGACATTGGTAGCACGGGCATCTTGCCCGTGCCAGGACGGGCTGGAAGCCCGTCCTAC
>JBAQHL010000521.1:0-3565 GCA_049288295.1 Desulfobaccales bacterium | reverse complement strand
CTTTTGCAGTCCCGATGTTACTGGATTTCTGGATGATTTGCTGGACTGTCAGGCCTCCGTAAGGATGCACATCGTGGATGACTTCCTTGGCGCTCATTTGCCATTTGCCGTTTTCGCAATGATAGCGATCAGCGGGCTTGACCACCTTGGCATCCAGGGCGGAGGCCACGATAAACACCTTGAAGGCGCTGCCCGGTTCCAGGGCGTCCGTGAGCAGGCGGACTTGCCGGGCTTCTTTGGGGTAGTGTCCGGGCATATTGGGGTCCATGCGGGGAACCTGGGCCATGGCCAGGATTTCCCCGGTTTGGGGATTGGACACCAGGACCAGGCCGCCGGCTGCGCTCCAGCGCTCCACCCCCTTTTGCAGTTCTTTTTCAGCAATATACTGGATGGTGCGGTCGACGGACAGGACCAGGTTGTTTCCCATGACTTCAGGGTCCCAGGCCTTCTCCCCGGACACCACAATGCGCCCCCGGGCATCCATCATGTTGACGCAACTTTTCGGCTTGCCGTACAGATCCTGGTTAAAAAAGCCTTCCAGTCCCTCCAGACCGTTGCCGTCAATATCACAAAACCCCAGGATGGGCCCGGCCAAATACTGTTGAGGGTAATACCGCCGCGCCTCGGGAACAAGATAGATGGCGTCCTCGTCGGCCCGCTCCTCCTTTTTCCTGGCCGCCAAAACCCGGCTTTGGGTCATTTCTTTCCAGCCTCGAAAAACTTCTTCCTTTTCCGGGGTGAGGCAGCGTTTGATAAAAACAAAAGGTTTGGTCCTGGTGATGGTTTTCTTGATATCCGAATAGGACATTCCCAGAACCTTGGACAATTCCCGGCTGATCAGGTCCGGGTCTTTGATCTGATTCGGGTGGGCCACCAGGGAAGACACCTGGGTGCTGATGGCCAGCTCAACCCCATTCCGGTCAACAATAAGGCCGCGCACCGGGAGAATAGGACATTGCTTTTTAACCTCCCGGTCAAGGAGATCTCTGAGCTGAGAGCCCATAATGATCTGCAGGTGAAAAAACCGGCCGGCCAATACCAGACAAGCACAAGCCAAACCCAAACCAACCATGATGACGCGCACCCGCGCCCATTTGGTGAGGCCGACGCTCATTACCAACCCACCTTTACCACCTGCCCGGGCCCGGGAGGTCCCATGTTATAGTTGGCGGCCAGGTTTTCCAGGCGGGCTATGGAAGTGAGGTTGGAGAACTCCACCCGGAGCCGCTTGTTAAACTCCAGCTGCTGCTTTTTTTCTTCTTGGGCCTGGGAAATCAGGTAATTCAGATTGGTGCTTTGCAGGTTGCTCCAAGCCCAAAACCAGCTGATGAGGACAATGCCCACAGCAACCAGGACGAGGCTAATCACCAGGGCGGTCCCCAAAGGGCTTTCCTGGGTGCGCATTTTGCGGTTGCGGGCAACGAGCGTGTGACTAACGGTGCTAAGACGCAGAGCCAGGTTGGTGGGCATCCAGACCTCCTTTATTTAAGATAGTTTTTCGGCAACGCGCAGTTTGGCGCTTCGGGCCCGGGGATTCTGCCGGACTTCCTCCACTGTGGGGGTCAGGGGCTTTTTGGTCAGGCGCCGCATCACCCCTGCCCTTTCCCACGCGAGAAACCGCTGCTTCACCAGGCGATCCTCCAAAGAGTGGTAAGAAATGATGACCAGGCGCCCCCCCGCTTCCAGCCAGCCGGGCGCCCCGTCGAGAAACTCTTCCAATTCATCCAGTTCCCGGTTGACGGCAATCCGTATGGCCTGGAAGACCCGGGTGGCCGGATGCACCCGGCCTTTGCCCGCCCTGGGGCCGCTGCCGGCCAGCACCATGGAGGCCAACTGCCCGGTGGTGCGCCAGGGGTGCTGCCGCCTGGCCTCACAGATGCGTCGGGCCAGGCTCCGGGCCCGGGGTTCTTCTCCGTATTCCCGGAAAATTCTCTCTAATTCTTTCTGGGGGAGCGTGTTGAGAAGTTGGGCGCCGGTGGGGTCGTCACCCTCTGGGTCGAAGCGCATGTCCAGGGGCTCATCCCGTTGAAAGCTGAACCCCCGGCCGGAAGATTGAAGTGTGAAAGATGACAGGCCCAAATCCAGGAGGATGCCGGCCGCCCCCCGACGACCGGCTTCTTCCAGGACCTCCCCCAGCTGGGCATACGAACGGTGAAAAAGAGAAAAATGGGAGGTGAAGGGGGCTAACCGAGCGGCTGCCGTCTGCAGGACCACGGGGTCCCGATCGAACCCCCAGAGCTCCCCCGCTCCGGTGATCCGTGACAGGATGGCCACGGCATGTCCCCCCTCGCCCAAGGTGCCATCCACATACAGGCAGTCGGGCCGCACACCCAGGCCCGCCAACACCTCCCCCACCATAACCGGCTGATGCACCGGATTCTGGTCCACGTTACCTCAAGTAGTAAGTTCCTCCCTGCACCTGCCCACCCCTGGGCCTCATCTGCCGGCAACTGTCCCTGTTGGTCGCAGGTTGGTGTGATGGGTTGATCAAATGACCACTTCTTTAAGAACCATCTGATCCAGGCGTGCTTCCAGCTCTTTCCGGTGGGCTTCGTAGCGTTCCCGGTCCCAAATTTCAAAGTAGCGGACCTGGCCCACCATGGCCACTTCCCGGCCCAGCTTGGCGTAATCCCGCAAAGTCTGGGGGATGAGGATGCGTCCCTGCCGGTCCAAGGGACAATCCTCGGCGCCGGAGATAATGAAGCGATTAAGAGCTTGGTATTCCTTGCGAAACAGGGGCAATTCTCCCAACTTGGCCTCCACCTTCACCCATTCGGACTGGGGAAAAGCCACAATATATCCATCCCAGTTGGTGAGAACAAGCTGCCGGTCCTGGCGCTCCTGCAAAATTTCCCGGTAGCGCACGGGGATGCTTACCCGGCCCTTGTTGTCCATGATGTGAAAGGAATTGCCCTTGAACATGGACCTCAGCCCCAATTATTACCAACTTTCCCCACTAAACTCCACTTTTTCCCACTGAGTGTTAAAATAAAGTCCCTTATAGGGAATTGTCAAGAAAAAAAACTTAAAAGAAAAGTTTCACAAATCTGGATTTCAATTTATTTTTCGACTTTTAGCAGACAGGGATCTTGGCAGGAATCAGGGGGGCTGGAAAACCTGCCCTAAAGGGAATGAATCTCAGACGAATCGGGGACTGGTGCATTTGATCAAGGGCACGAGGGCGCTTCAGGTATGAGGGGGGCACGTATAGCCTTTTTTAAAAGTTTCTTCCGCTTATCCCCTCTCCCCCCAGCGGGGGGGGGGGAGAGGGTCAGGGCGAGAAGGGACGAAAAAAACTTCTGTTAATCGCTATATGTGGCTCACGGACGCGTTAAATCGGCTTCCCAGGTGAGACCTCTGCGAAAGCCCTAAAAAAATGTCATTCTGCGGGAGCGCCGCGACCGAAGAATCTCGTAACTATTCGTAAATACGAGATCCTTCGCTTCGCTCAGGATGACAGCAAGGTTTTTCGCGGTGGTCTCATACCGGGTTGCCGTCAAACGGTGGCACAGGCTTTCCAGCCTGTGCAGGCGCAGGCTGAAGCCTGCGGCTACCAAGAATTGCT
>JBAQHL010000520.1:0-2683 GCA_049288295.1 Desulfobaccales bacterium | reverse complement strand
GTGCTGGGTGACCAGGGACTCCAGGGACCGGGAATTTCCCAGGACCGGCAGGCCCTCGATGACGGCCCCGGCCTTGGCGGGATCGTCATCCACAAAGCCTAAGGGGTCCAGACCCGCATGGGGGCGGCGGCGGATGGCCTCCAGGATGCGGCGCCCGGATTGGCCGGCCCCCACAATGATGACCTTGCGTTTCAGGCGCAGGGGCAAAGCCAGGGCTGAAAACAGGTAGCGCCAGCCCACCACGAGCCAGATGAAGGCCAGGGCCTGCCATTCCATGAAGCGGCGGGGCAGGAGCTTGGGGGTGGGGAGGCAAAACAGGGCCAGGGCCACCACCGTTGCGGCCAGGGCCCACAAAATGACCTGGCCGACGTTTTCCCGCTGGCGGAAATCCAGATAATAATTATAGAGCTCCCCGATGTATAAAATGATGACGTAGACCAGGCCCAAAGCCATGAGGGAGAAGAGCCGGTCTTGCAGGACGACGTCCTCCCAGGCGGTGGGGGAGCCCAGCACATACCCCAGAAGGACCGACAGAAAAAAAACAAGGATATCCCCGGCCAGAAGAAGGATGGCCCATTTGGAGAGGGTGGGTCCCGGGGTCGTGGGCATATAATTATACGGTTTTCTGTTTGCGGTTTTCTGTTTTCAGTGAAAATAATCTAAAAGTAACAATGGGTTGAGTGTTTCATCGGTTTCATTTCCAGGGGGTAAAGTATTAGTTCCAGGCTTGGGTCCGTCCGCTTTTGCGGACATACCTTAACGGCTTACTACACGTTTTACCAGAAATTTTTAAGGGAGGTTAGAGGGTATGGAAATATCAATGGAATTTGAACAGTTGGGGGACCCGCAAATCTTCCGCGGGAATTATGCTTCGTCTGACAGGTTCTGGGCTGTAGAGACGAAGAGGGGATCAATACGGAACCCTACCTGCTCTAACCTAAGCAATATTGAGGTTATTTCCTTCAGATGACCGGACTTCTTGGCCAGTAGGAGGATGCTTATGGTGCCTCGAAAAGGAAGACTTAAGGACAGGGCACAGTTCCTGGCGGCACGGTCATCAAGGATTGCTTCATATCCCGGGGTTCTCATAAGCCCAAGCCAGCACCTCACTCTCTCCCAGACCCAGATTCCAGGCAATAATTACCGGAGGGACCGTTACTTTCCGCACTAAAGCTTGCCCATGAGCTTGCAACCATTGCTTGGCCGGGTCATCTTCCGGCCCATGACCGATCTCCTCGCGGCCCTGGCCGGGAACCGCACCCACGGTGCCGCGTCCCCGCCTTCTCCCTGTCTGTTTTGGCCAGCCTGACCGCACCTTGACACATCCTGTTGCATAAGCACACCTCCCCTGGAATCGCCGGAGCCATAACCGACTGCTACCCTGGCGGCGCAGTAAACCTTTATTGCATAAGTTCACCGGAGTGTTTATTATTGGACCAAGAGGACACCTACGGGAAGTTATGAGAAAAGGAAAGGCCATGAAATACTTAGGAACTGCCAAAAAAGAGAAGGGTCGCATGGTTATGCCGGACGCTTTTCAGGAGGTGGAGGATGGCCGAACCTTTGAAGCCATCGAAGTGGGTGGTGATATTATCCTTGTGGCCGGCGCGCTGGAAAAAGAGAGATGGACCCAGATAGAGGAGCTGACGCAAGAGTCCATTAAAAGACACCGTGCGACCTTAGAGGCCCTGGCTCGTTGAACTGGATAAACCTGAAGGAGCTAATCCTGATCCATGAACTGGTGATCAATGAGACCGGCAAAGCCGGGATTACCAACTTCCGCTTCCACGATCTCCGCCACACTTTTGCCTCTCACCTTGTCATGCGAGGCATGACCCTCAAGGCGGCGATGGAACTCCTGGGCCATAGCGATATCAAGATGACCATGCGCTATGCACACCTGGCCCCGGGCCATCTGGAGGACGCCGTCAACGCCCTCAATGATTTGGGGAGAAAAGGGGATGGGAAACTTTTGGGAAACATTCCCCAGAAAGAGGAAAAGGTTAGCAACCCCTTAGATTGCTAACCCCTTGATTTCTTTGGTGCCGGAGGCGAGACTCGAACTCGCACAGGCCGAAGCCCGGGGGATTTTGAGTCCCTTTATAGACTATAATCCTGAACAGGTAAAATCATATCTAATTGATTGTAAAGGATTATCCATGCATGCTATTCATTTGAATAGATGTCAAAAGGCCTTCCCGTAAAGGATTAATGGGAAACTTTTGAGAAACTTATTGAGCCTTGAGTTCTATTTTTTTGGCTCCCCCCTCGTGACCCTCCTTACCAGAACTTCAATTGGCCTTTAGGCACAGGTTCCGCCTCCCGCAGAAACTTCTTGGCGATCATCTGGGCCAGCAGGGGAGCATTACCCCCCGCCCGATTGTTAATGATGACATTCATTACCACCCCCTGGTTAACAGCCTGCCACATGAGGTCCACAGTCTCCAGGATCATCTCCGGCCGCAGCATGCCTTCCACCAGCTTATCAAAAGGGAAGGCCTGCACATAGGAATCCTCGTAGCGCATGCCCAGGGGCGTGAGAAGCCTGATGACGCTCTGTTTTCCTGCATTGAAGAACCTGCCTCCTGCCTTGGCCAGCTGCTTCCTCATTGGCGGCAGCCAGGTCCAATGGGACAGGACCTGCCCCACACCATGCAGTTCCAGCACCTCGAAGATTGGTTCC
>JBAQHL010000519.1:0-2179 GCA_049288295.1 Desulfobaccales bacterium | reverse complement strand
GAAACTGTTAAAGATTTCGGCCAGGTCCGGGAAGACATGGCCCTGAACCACACCTTTACCGTCAAAAACACCGGCACCCAGGATTTGCAGGTCCTGGAGGTGGACCCCGATTGCGCCTGCACCGCGGCAAATTATGACCGGGTCATCCCCCCCGGGGGCACAGGGAAAATAAGCTTTGAGATCAAGCCTTTTTCCGTGGTGCACGCCTTTAAAAAGAATAATCTGGTCAGGTTTAATGCATTGAACCAGCCCTCGGTGAATCTGGTGCTGAAGGGCCAGGCCCAGCGCAGCATTGACATCGAACCGAGCCACATCGTCCGGTTCCGGGGAGGCCCCAAAGAAAACCTGACCGCCCGGGTGCGCTTTACTTCCCACCTGCCCTTTCCCTGGGAGATCGTCAAGTTTCAGAATTCCATTCCCGATAAAATTGATGTGACCCTGAAGACCGAGCGGCCAGGGAAGGTGTATGTCGTCGAGGTGAAAAACAAGTACCAGGAAGAGGGGCACTACGCCGGCATGATTGAGATCTTCACCAACTCCATCCAAAAGCCCAAGATCGTCATGAGGGTCATTGCGGACCTCAATCAGGGCATGCCCGTGTCCCCGTGAAGCAACATCTCGTTTAAGATGCGGTGGACAGCCTCCCGGGCCAATTGGCGCAGGAGCAAGTCCTGTTCTTTGGGGGCGGCCAGCCCCGGGACCAGGGGAGAACTCAGGTTGACCTGATCCTTAAAGGCAAAAAGGACCTCATCCCTCCGAGTAATGGTCCCGGTGAGGGTCAGTTCGGCATGCAGTCTGCCCGTCAACCACCGTAAGTGAGCGCCCCTGAGGGCGAGATGCTGAATGGTTCCGGACAGGCGGCCGGCATTTTCTCCGGGACCCACTTTCAACCCCTGGGCCCGCCAGGCCCGGACCAGTTCTTCCTGAAAAATTTTCAAAAAAGTCTCCCAGGGCGCCTCGCTATTAAGCGCCATGGCAAACGTCACCAATTCATAAGACAAGTCCTCAGGCTTAAAATTCGGAGCGAAGTAGGATTCCTGGACATAGTGGCCCGGCGGGAAGGTGAGATCAGCCGGCAAGGGGGATAGCAACCGGGGGCCGCAAGCCTCCAGGGCGGCAACTGCGGCTGCCAGGATGCAGATCATCAGGGAAAAACCGCGGCGCATGGCCATTTCCATACCACATCCATTAACCTGATACCAATGAATTTGGTGTAGGGTATCGGAAAGGAGGACTTATGGCAGCGGAGCAGAAAATCACCCTGTCGGTCATCAAAGCTGACGTCGGCGGCTGGGCGGGGCACAGCACCTCACACCCGGACTTGCTGGCCCTGGCGCAGGAACACGTTGACGCCGCCGTCAAGCGAGGCTTGCTGGTGGATGGTCAGGTCCTCCATGTCGGGGACGATGTGGAACTGATCATGACCCACCACCGGGCCGACGGCAACTCGGAAGTCCATCAGTTTGCCTGGGACACCTTTCTCGCTCTCACCGAACTGGCCAAACGCATGAAGCTCTACGGATCCGGCCAGGACATGCTGGCCGACGCCTTTTCGGGCAACGTCAAGGGCATGGGGCCCGGCGTGGCGGAATTGAGCTTTGTGGAGCGCAAAAGCGGACCGGCAACAGGAACTCAATCTCACCGCGGCGGACTTGGCTGCCAAGGGGGTGGTGGCAGAGATCAACCATACTCCCATTGACGGCCAGGGTGAGCCCATGCTAAACACGAAGGATAAGGAACTGGCCGCCTTGACCCGGCGTGTCATCGCTGTGGGCGCCCTGGAGCTGCGGGAGCGAGCCCGCCAGAAGCGACCGTTATGCGGTGGCTGTGGCCGGCGGCCTGGAAAAGGCTGAGGCCATCAGGGCCTGCCTCAAAGGAAAATATTTCAACGTGCTCATCACCGACGCCTATGTGGCCGAGGCGCTGGTGCAGGGTTAATATTTTAACACGCAGGCGCCCTGGCCATGAGGAGGAAAACTTTGGCTTGCAAAAATCCTTTTTGTGATTCTATAACGTTGCGACCGGCAACGAAATCATGACGTTGAGCCTCTATCGTCCCTATGCCAAAGTGTAAGAAAATCCTCCTCTGGAGCGCCAGCCTGGCGGCCCTCCTGGTGATGGGCAGCATGGGGTATGTCATAATCGAGGGCTGGAGCTTTTTTGACGGCCTGTATATGAC
>JBAQHL010000518.1:0-2035 GCA_049288295.1 Desulfobaccales bacterium | reverse complement strand
ATGATTTGCCTGCAGCCCTTAAACCTGATCAACCTCCCGTAGCGCCTTGGCGAGAGAAATTTTTTCACGCCAAGGCGCAAAGAGGATAAAACCATGTTACTGAGACACACGACCAACGAAATCACCGACCGTTCGGCCCTGATGATCAATCCGGCCAAGACCTGTCAGCCCATCGGGGCCATGTATGCGGCCCTGGGCATCCACCGCTGCCTGCCCCACTCCCACGGCTCCCAGGGCTGCTGCGCCTATCACCGCAGCACCCTGACCCGGCATTACAAGGAGCCGGTGATGGCGGGGACGAGCTCCTTTACCGAGGGTGCCTCGGTGTTCGGCGGGCAGGCCAACCTGCTCCAGGCCATCAACAATATCTTCAGCATATACGAGCCCGAGGTTATTGCCGTTCATACCACCTGCCTGTCGGAGACCATCGGGGACGACATTCCCCAGATTATCGCCAAGGCCAGGGACGAGGGCAAAATTCCGGCGGGGAAATTCGTCATCCATGCCAACACCCCGAGCTACGTGGGCTCCCATGTCACCGGTTTTGCCAACATGGTAAAGGGCATGGTGGACTACTTCGCCGAAGCTAACGGCCACAAGGAGAACCGGATCAATATCATCCCCGGCTATGTGGAACCCTGCGACATGGAGGAAATCAAGCGCCTGTGCGGGGAGTTGGGGGTGTCCACCATCATGTTCCCCGACACCTCCAATGTCCTGAATACCCCACAGACCGGCAGGTTTTCCATGTACCCGCCGGGGGGCGTCACCATTGCGGAATTAAAAGAGGCGGGGAGCAGCATGGGCACGGTGGCCCTGGGTCCTTTGGCCTCCGGGGCGGCCGCCCGCTCTCTCGACGCCAGGTGCAAGGTGCCCTGTGAAATCCTTGACCTGCCCATCGGCCTCAGGGACACCGATGCCTTCATAGACACTCTGCGGCAGATTGCCGGGGTGACCGTGCCCGAATCCATCAACATCGAGCGGGGGCGTCTTCTGGATGTGATCACCGACATGCACCAGTATTTTTTCGGCCGCAAAGTGGCTCTGGCCGGGGACCCGGATCACCTGGTATCCCTCACCCAGTTCCTGGTGGATATCGACATGTGGCCCATTCACATTGTCACCGGCACACCGGGCAAAAAGTTCGAGAAAAAGATCCGGGAAATCACCAAGGAAGTGCCCCACCCGGTGAATGTCAAAAACGCCGGCGACATGTTCCTGCTGCATCAGTGGATCAAGAACGACCCGGTGGACCTGCTCGTGGGCAACACCTACCTCAAATACATTGCCCGGGATGAGGACATCCCCCTGGTGCGCTATGGCTTTCCCATCCTGGACCGCATCGGCCACAGCTACTTCCCCACAGTGGGTTACCGGGGGGGCCTGCGGCTGTTGGAAAAAATCCTGGACGCCCTGCTTGACCGCCAGGACCGGGATGCCCCGGAAGAAAGTTTTGAGCTGGTGATGTAGGAGTGAGCTGTAAGCTTAAAGCCTTAAGCAATAAGCAGTAAGCAGTGAGCTCGTTCCCAAGTTGTACTTGGGAACGCAACGGCAAGCCAGGCTGTGCCTGGCAAAGAACACCACAGCCCGGCTGTGAACCATACGGTTTCCCAAACTCGGCGCGGGAACCAGAATAGGTGAAAAACCATGGAAAAGCCAGATCATCATATCTTTGTGTGCATGAGTTTCCGGGGCCTGGAGCCCAAAGGGACATGCATAAAAAAGAACGCCGGCGAACTTCTGGGGTATCTCGAATCCGAGTTGGCCGACCGGGGCTTAAACAGCGTCATGGTGTCCACCACCGGCTGCCTGAAGCTGTGCGACCAAGGCCCGGTCCTGGTGGTTTATCCCGAGGGCCACTGGTACCAGAAGGTGGACGGGGAGGAGGCCATCGACGCCATCCTGGACGCCCTGGAGAACGGCGGCCCGGCCAAGGATTACCTGGTGGGGTAATTTTTGGGGGAGAGGGCTAAGGGGCAGTGGTCTTTTAGCCCCTCTCCCAAACCCATTCAAACCCGGTAGGACGGGCTTCCAG
>JBAQHL010000517.1:0-2960 GCA_049288295.1 Desulfobaccales bacterium | reverse complement strand
CCTCAAAAGCGTGTTGACGGGGAACGATGATGTCGGCGCGGTAGGTTTCGAAATCGCCCTTCATCCAGAGGGGATAGGTGTTGCGGATCACCAGCCAGGTTTTATAACCGTAGTTATGCTTTGCCTTATACTCCAAGATCCTGTTAAGTTCGTTAGGAAGCCGGTGGTTCATGGAAGCGAGCGGCACTAAATCCCTGGGGTTTTCCTCCAGACTTTCCCCAAGGTTTACTCTGCCGAGAACTTTTTTGGCATCGTGATTGTTGCCGCACAAATGGGTGACCTCGATGCCCACCTGCTCGCCGTCCAGGAGACAATAGGTGTCCGGATTGGGCGGTTCGGAAAATTCCTTAAAAATCAGCCACCTTTTGTGATTTTTCCGCTGGTCCCGGATGAAATAGAGGACCGCGTAAAATTCGAGCTGCTTTTTTTCGTCGAGCTTCTTGATGTTCATGAAAGGCTCAAATTTGGTTAAGGTTCGAAGATTGGAAGTTTCGAGTTTCGAGTTTTAAGTTTCGAGCCGTAGACTGTGTTTTTCGCCTGAGGATGACTGCTGTTGGCGGGCGGGACGCCCGCCCCACCGACTTTTTTCTTTGTAGGGCGAGTCTTACGTGCCAATATTGGCGCTTGCCCGAAACCGGTAGAACGGGCTTCCAGCCCGTCCAGGCACAGGCAAGATGCCCGTGCTACCGATGAGAGATGGGAGGAAGCCCGGCATATTGCCTGCACCCCAGGGCGGGACGCCTGCGCTCAAAGAATCGTTTCCTCCTTTTGGGTGAGCCAGCGGTTCATGATCTCAGGCTTTCCACAGCACCTGACGAAACGTTGAATGTGTGCCCCCATGACACAACGATGCCCAGCCGCAGCCATGGGGGCCCAAACCCGGCCGGAGCTTCCGGGGGGTTCCCTCCACAGGTGAGGGGAGGGGCCAGGA
The DNA here is from genome assembly GCA_049288295.1 of Desulfobaccales bacterium. Lineage (GTDB taxonomy): Bacteria > Desulfobacterota > Desulfobaccia > Desulfobaccales > 0-14-0-80-60-11 > JBGSLA01. The sequence continues at coordinate 2,029 of JBAQHL010000517.1, read as the reverse complement.
GGTGGCCGGCAGGCTTAAGTGAAAAGGTTTCCGGTTTTCGGTTTTCGGTTTTCGGAAAAACCAGTCGCCGGAAAATGAGATAGTTAGATTATTCTCTGCCAAACGGTCACAGCGGTGAACGTGGCCATGCAGGCAGACGACGTTTTCAAACCGGGAGAGCCGCTCTAACAGGGGGCCGCTGTCCCGGGTCCATTGCCCCCAGGGGCGGTAAAGGGGCATGAGGGGGGCATGGGACAGGACCAGGAGGGGGGCGTCGGGCTCCAGCCAGGCCAAAATCTTTGCCAGCCAGCGGTGTTGGGCTTCTCCCAGGGCAAAGCCCGGGCCCTCAGGGGTATTTTGCCAATACGTGTGCAAGCCTAAAAGATGAATCCCCTCATAGGTATAAAAAAACCGGCCATTCCCAAAAAGATCCCAGGCGGCCCCGCCTTCTTCCGGGTGGCCGTCCCCTTCGCCCCGCACCGCCAGCACCGGCATGGGGAGGTCCGAGAGGATTTCCTGTCCAAGGGCCAAGGCCCCGGGGTCGCCGTCATGGGCCAGGTCCCCGGCAAAAAACACCAGGCGGGGCGCGGGCTTGAGGGCCCTGATTTCCGCCACCGCCCGGGCCAGGGCAAGGGCCTCGGGCCGCGTTTCGTCCCCGTCCCTCAGGTGGGGGTCGGCCAGAAAGGCGAATGGAAGGGGCCCCTTAGAAGCTCCCGCAGCAGTCGGCCATGACAGGGAAGCCATGCTCCAAGCCGCTGCCAGCCCCAGACTCAGATTCCAGATAAATTCCCGGCGCTTCATGGTATCAGTGGTTTTAGGTGGGCAATGCCCACCCATTTTAAGGCTCGGGCTGGAAGCCCGTGCTACCGCGTATGGGATTGGGGGAGGGGGTAAGGGGCCACTGCCCCTTAGCCCCCGCCCCCACTAATATCTACCGCCACTCCCCTCACAACACCCCCTTGGTGGAGGGCGCGCCCTGGGCCCGGGGTTCAGGTTGGCTGGCCCGGTCCAGGGCCCGGCCCATGGCCTTGAAAATGGCCTCCATGATGTGGTGGGTGTTTTCGCCGTAAGGCACTTCGATATGGATGGTCATGCCGCCGTGGATGGCCACGGCCCGCCAGAACTCCTGCACCAGTTGGGGGTCGAGGGCCGCGGACACCGGGCCGAAGCGCACGTCGAAATGGAGAAAGGGCCGGTTGGAAAGATCGACAGTAACCTGGGCCAGGGCTTCATCCATGGGCACCCGGGCCGCACCATAGCGGCGCACCCCGGCTTTTTCCCCCAGGGCCTGCCGGAAGGCCTGCCCCAGGCAGATGCCAATGTCTTCTACGGTGTGGTGCTGGTCCACCTCCAGGTCCCCCACGGCTTTGACGGTGAGGTCAAAATAGCCGTGCGCGGCAAAGAGGTGCAGCATGTGATTGAGGAAGGGTATGCCGGTGGCCAGTTCCACCAGGCCAGCGCCGTCCAGGTTCAGTTCCACCTCGACATCAGTTTCCCTGGTTTTCCGGGCTACTTGGGCTTGGCGGGTCATGGACGGGCCCCCTGGGTCGGCGGTTTTTCAGCCATTATATACCACTTCGGGGCATGGGTAAAATGGGAATATGACAGGCCTGTTCCCAGAGACAAGGAAATCCCCCGAAAAATTCCCCTGGGTCAGCACTTCCTGTTTGTGTTAGAATATTAAGAAAACGCCAGGGAGGCGTTGTTTCGAGGTGGGGACAGGTTCAATCCCGGACTCCGGTCTGCCGTCAACCCCTCCTCGATGCCAATTTCACAGAAATCATATCTCTGGAACAATTCATGTCTTTGATTGTAGTAAACTCTGTTAGACCATATCGGCTTTTGTTCATTACCCTGTTTATGGCGTTCCTGGTGACGGCCTTCGTGTTCGAGGCCCAGGCGGAACCACGGGTTGAACTTTTAGAAACTGTTAAAGATTTCGGCCAGGTCCGGGAAGACATGGCCCTGAACCACACCTTTACCGTCAAAAACACCGGCACCCAGGATTTGCAGGTCCTGGAGGTGGACCCCGATTGCGCCTGCACCGCGG
>JBAQHL010000516.1:0-5547 GCA_049288295.1 Desulfobaccales bacterium | reverse complement strand
TCAAAAAGGGTGGTGGTGCCTTCGCAGGCGGTGGGGGTGAGAATGGGTGTGTCCACCAGAACAAAACCCTGCTCATGAAAAAAATCCCGGCAGGCCCGGCACACCTCATCCCGGATGCGCAGAATGGCCTGTTGGCGCGGGGAACGCAGCCACAGGTGGCGGTGGTCCATGAGGAAGCCCACGCCGTGTTCCTTGGGGGCAATGGGGTATTCCTGGGAAACGGCCAGGGGCGTGAGGCCGGTCACCTCCAGCTCAAAGCCCCCCGGCGCCCGGGGTTCGGTTTTGACCAGGCCGGAGAGCCTCACGGATGATTCCTGAGTGAGAAGATCGAAGGCGGCAAAGTCCGTTTCCGGCAGCTTTCCCTTGAGCAAGACTCCCTGGGCCAAGCCGGTGCCGTCCCGCAGGACGATAAAGCGGACTTTGCCGCTGGAGCGCAGGTGCGTGACCCAACCCCTCAAGGTCACCACTTCACCCACATGTTTATCCAGGTCTTTTATGAGACGGGCGGGGGGATGGCTTTCAGACATGGAGAATACCATTTCCTCGGATTCGCAGCGTGGCGGGCTACATCATGATTTTGATGTGAGACTTTTCCCGCTGGGTTTTCATCCACTCTTTAAAGGTCTTCTCCATCTCCCGGCGTTGCAGAAATTCCCGGATTTGCGGGGCCGCTTCTTCAAAAGAACGGGTTTTACTGTCCTTGCGGTCCAGAACCTGCACCAACTGAAACCCCTGGAGAGTTTGTACTGGAGACGTTTCCCCGGTTTTTACCTTGGAGAGAAATTGGGCGAGCTCCGGATCCAAATCCGCCTCGGGAATGTAGCTCATGTCCTGAATTAAAACACCGTGCTTGTTCCGCAACTCTTCCCAGGAGACACCCTTCTTGTTTTCCTGCAAGATCATTTCGGCCTTTTTCCTCACTTCGTCCTTCTGGGCCTCGGTAGCGCCCTGGGGAAAAGGCATATTCAACACCTTCAGGCGGATCTGCCCGCCCCCGGTCTTGGGAAAATCCTTATCGTAAAAGTTGCGGACATCGGCCTCGGTGACCACTACTTTTCCTCCCGCGATAATCTGCAGGAGGCGGTCCTGGGTCATCTGGTCGCCTATTTGCTGCTTTAAACCCGCAATGGTCAGACCTTCCTTGGCCAACCCTTTGGCCAGGACCTCTTCGTCCTCGATATTGTTGCGCTTTTTAAACTCTGCAAAGGCCTGGTCAATTTCCTTTTCGGAGACAGTGATGCCGCGCCGCTTGGCCTCCGCCTTGGCCAGTTTCTGCATGATCAGGGCGTCAAGAAGCTGCTTTTGCAGTTCCTTGCCGCTGCCGGTTGGCATTTTTGCCCCAGGCTGAGCCTGCATGGCCTTGGCCATCTGGTCCACTTCGGACTGGCTGATAACTTCGTCATTGACCACGGCCAGGATGCGTTCCACCACTTCCGCACCTGCAGTGGCCACCGAGAACAACAAGAAGACATTCAAGAGAAGAAGGCTTAGCCCTCCTCCTCTGTTTCTATCCGGCATATTTTTTCTCCTCACTCCCCCTTAACAAATGTTTCCACTTCTTTCAAGCAGTTTTCTAAGCCGTCCCAGGGAGACCCCTCCCCAGGAAGCCGCATTCTCAAGGTTTGATCGGGGGTCAGCCTGAATTTTTCGGGCCGCTTCTTCAGGAGGACCATGAGGCGCGGCAGGTCGAGTCGGTCCGGTTGGGCAAACTGGAAAAACACATAGCCGTTCTGCACCTCCAGGCGTTTGATGCCCAGCAGCCGGAGGCGCTCCTTGGTGCGCACCACCTTGAAAAGCTCCTGTCCTTCCAAAGGGATGGGTCCAAAACGGTCCACCAACTCTTCTTCCAGTTCATCGATCATGGCGGGGGAGAGGCGGCCGGAAAGGCGCCGGTAAAGGGCCAGGCGCTGCTGGATGTCCGGCACGTAGTCCTCCGGAAGGTAGGCCGCCACCGGCAGGCGGATCTCCGGCTCCGGGGCCAGATCTTCGGGGGTTTCACCTTTAAACTCGCGGATGGCCTCTTCCAGGAGCTGCAGGTAGAGCTCATAGCCGATATCGGCCTGATGTCCCGACTGGGCCTGGCCCAGAAGGTTGCCGGCTCCCCTGATTTGCAGGTCGTGAAAGGCAATCTTGAAGCCGCTGCCTAGTTCGGTGAACTCCATGAGGGCCTTCAGGCGCTTCTGGGCCTCGGAGGGCAGGGCCGCCTCCTCAGGCACCAGCAGGTAGGCGTAAGCCTGGGCCTGGCTGCGCCCCACCCTGCCCCGGAGCTGATAGAGTTGGGCCAGTCCCATGGTGTGGGCCCGGTTGATAATAATGGTGTTGGCCGCGGGGATGTCGAGGCCGGCCTCGATGATGGCGGTGCACACCAGCACATCCACCTCTCCCCGCAAAAAACGCACCATGACCTGCTCAAGCTGGCGCTCCGGCATCTGGCCGTGGGCCATGGCCACCCTGGCTTCGGGCACCATCTCCTGGACATAACGGGCCCAGGTGCCCAGGTTTCTGACCCGGTTGTGGACGAAAAACACCTGGCCCTGGCGAGCCAATTCCCGGCGGATGGCCGCCTGAATCACCGCTCTTTCAGGCCGGCACAGGTAGGTGCGAATGGCCTGGCGGTTCTCCGGCGGGGTGTTAATCAGGCTCAACTCCCTGAGACCGGTCAGGGAAAGCTGCAAGGTTCTGGGTATGGGGGTGGCGGTCAGGGTAAGGACATCCACCGTTTTGCGCCACTCCTTGAGTTTTTCTTTCTGTTTGACGCCGAAGCGCTGCTCTTCGTCAATAATAAAAAGCCCCAGATTGCGAAATACCAGATCGCGGGACAAAAGACGGTGGGTGCCGATGATTATGTCCACCTTGCCCTGGGCCAGGTCGCTGACAATGCGCTTCTGCTCCGCCGGGGATTTGAAACGGCTTAACACCCGCACCTCCAGGGGATAGTGGGCCAGGCGTTTGCCAAAGGTGTCGTAGTGCTGCTCCGCCAACACCGTGGTGGGCACCAGCATGGCCACCTGAAAGCCGTCCATGGCCGCCTTGAAGGCCGCCCTCAGGGCCACTTCGGTTTTGCCATAGCCCACATCCCCGCAGATGAGCCGGTCCATGGGCTTTTCCCCCTGCATGTCCTCCAGGACTTCCTGAATGGCCTGAAGCTGGTCCTGGGTTTCCTCGAAGGAGAAGGTGGCCTCAAATTCCCGGAAGGCCGGATCAGGCGGGGAAAAGCCGTGACCAGGGAGGACCCGGCGGGCGGCATAGAGGTCCACCAGTTCCCGGGCGATCTTTTCCACCGCCTTTTTCACCCGCCCCTTGATGCGCTCCCAGGATTTTCCCCCTAACCTGTCCTGGCGGGGGGTCACCCCTTCCACGCCCAGGTATTTCTGCACCAGATTGAGGCGGTCCACCGGAAGAAAAAGCCGGTCGCCGCTTTGATATTCCATTTCCAGAAAGTCATTGATGCCGGCGCCGGCCTCCATCTTGACCAGTCCCCGGTAGATGCCGATGCCATGGTCCACATGGACGACAAAATCGCCTTCTTCCAGGTCTTCCAGCGAGGTGAGGTACTGAAGGGGACGGCTCTCCCGGCGGCGGCGGCCTTCGGGCCGGTAGCCCAGGGCCTCATCCTCCGTGAGGACGATCAGGCCAGCCGCGGGGAAGCGAAATCCCCCCGAGATCTCCCCGGTGGTTATTTCCACCAGGCGGTGGGCCTCCCAATCCGGTTGCGGATTGACCTCGCAGGTCAGACCCTCCCCCGCCAACAGTTGGGCCAGACGCTGAGCCCGGTGGCGATTCATGGAGACCACCACCACGTGCTGGCCGTGGTCCTGCCAGTCCGTGAGACGTTGGGCCAGGGCCGGCGCCAGGCGGCCGTCCTCCCCCCCGGCTCCGGTCAGTTCCTGAGCCAGGCCCTCGTTTCCGGCTGTTTGGATATAAAAGCTTCCCGGACCCTCAGGTTCGCCCAAGGCCAGGACGTGGCAGGACAGGGTGGCGAAGGGCGCCCGACGCGTCTCCCACGGCGTGTCGTCCAACCAACCTGATGGTTCGCCGGCCCCGTCAGCGGCCAGTTTCTCCAGCCCCTGGGCCAGGTTCAGGGGGTCCCACTCCACCACCAGGGTTTCCGGGGGAAGATAGTCCCACAGAGTTTCAGGGTCGGGATAAAACTCCGCCAGGTGGCGCTCAATCCCGGAAAAATGAATGCCTTCCTGCACATGATGCCAGAAGCGGGGGTCCCGGCGCTTGCTGCGGCCCTGGAGGGCCAGCTCCCGGGCGGCCTCATCCAGGATGACTTCACTGGCCGGCAACAAGACCAGATCCTCCAGGGACCCCTGGGAGCGTTGGCTGGCCGGGTCGAAAAAACGCATGGACTCCAGCGTGTCTCCCCAGAATTCCAGGCGCACGGGCTGGTCGTATAACGGCGGAAAAAGATCAATGATGCCGCCCCGGATGCTGAATTCCCCTCGCTCTTCCACCAGGGGCCGGCGCTCGTAGCCCCCGCTTTGCAATTTGCGCACAAAGTCCTGGCGTGGGATGTCCTCCCCCGTCACCAGATAGGTCCAGGCTTCTTTAAGGCGGCTCCGGGGAGGCAACTTTTCCCGCAGGGCTGCGGCGGAAGCCACCAGGAACACCGGCTCCTGGGCGGTTTGGGCCAAGTAGGCCCCACCGACGCGGGCGGCGCTGACTTCTGCGTCCAACCCCAGGGGGCGAAAGGTCAAAATTTCATGGGCCGGAAAACCCCGGAGCAGGGTCCAGGGCCTCAGGGGGTCCGGGTCCAGGGCTCCAAAGAAGGTCAGATCCTTGAGAAACACCTCTGCCGAGTCGCCATCGGGGGTGATGAGCAACAAGGGGCGGCTAAGGGTTCGGCCCAGGCAGCTTAAGGCATAGGCCCCGGCTGCCGGGTTAAGGCCCAGGAGATGAAGCTCCCGGTCTCCCCGGGCCAGGGCTGCGGCCACTTCCTGCCACCTGCCCCCTGTTGGCATGATCTGATCCATGCCTAGAAAGTATCTTGAGGTGGGTTTATTTGCAAGGGGGGCTCCCCTGGGGGGATAGGCAACTTTTTCCGGGAGGACATGGTGTCAAATAAAATTTAATGAATAATTTTTATAGGTTATATCATGGCATTGCCTTTGCATCGACTACCGGTCAGGAAACCTGAGCTTTTCCGCAGCCCTGGAGGGCAAACATGGACATTGGTTGGAACATGGCGGCGTTTATGGGGGTGAGGGCCTCTCGGGAGCTGGAGGTGGTCAGCCACAACCTGGCCAACGCCAGCACCATGGGATTCAAGCGGGAGCTGCTTAACCAATGGCAGCTCAGTGCCGCAGCCTCCCCTCTGACCGGCTGGTCCGATAACGCCAAATATGTGGATGTGCGCAGCAAGGATTTTAACCAGGGAAGCATTCATGAGACGGGTAAGGATACTGATTTGGCTATCCAGGGATCGGGGTTTTTTAAGGTCCAGACCCCTCATGGCGTGCGCTATACCCGCAACGGCAATTTTCGCCTGTCCCCCGATTTCCAACTGGTGACCCAGGAGGGCTATACGGTCATGGGCAAAAA
>JBAQHL010000515.1:0-7515 GCA_049288295.1 Desulfobaccales bacterium | reverse complement strand
GCTCTCCTTTAACCAAACCAATGACGTGGTGCGGCAGGGCGAGGCCGGCGTTTATCTGTTTGAGATCAAGGACGGCAACTATATGAAGGTGAAATAAAAACAGTTTTCAGTCTCGAGTTTTCTGTGGAAAGGTTGGGCTTGGGGCGCCCCAAGTCCTCTCTATTCTGACAACTTCATAAGAAAAAAGGTCGCAGGTGGACTGCTTTTAATGCCACCTGCGGCCAATCTTTCTATAACTGGAAACTCGAAACTTCTATTACTTTTCCACCAGCAACACCTTGTGGTTGATCAAATTGAGGCTGTGGATGGCGGCCTTGACGACCTTTTGTTCGCCGAAAATGCTCACTATACGCAGTTCATCGCCATCCGGTTCGATGCGGTCCACTTCTGACATGATGAGCTCTTCCTGGCCGTTTTTTAACCAATAAGCGGCTGCTTCACACATGGCTTAGATACTCCTTCAGTCTTTCGCTGACAATCTTTTCCACCAGGTGGGGCAAAGGCTCGGGGCTCAGACCCACAATCTCCACCCGTTCCTGGGTCAGGGGCAACAGCAGTTTGGGGGCCGGTGAGGAAGAAATAGCCTCGGCCATGCGGGGGGTCAACTCTCCCATCATGGAGTTGGCGAGCACAATGGACAGGGGCCCGAGGATAACGTCCACCCTGGGCACAGTGCGCACGATGGCATTTTCGCCGCTGGCCCCCCGGTTAGCCCGGGCCTTCATCATCTGAGCCGTGGCCACCGCATTGGTGCCCAGGGCAATGACCTCATGCGCCTCCTGGTACACTTCCTTGAGGCGTTTGATGATGGCGGCGCCGATGCCCCCGCCCTGCCCGTCAATAATGCAAATGCGCACCTGGACTCCTTTACCCCAGCCCGTATTTCTCCCGGAGTTTCTTGTAAACCAACTCGGTGACCATGCCCTCGATATTGCCGCCGTGCATGGCCGCTTCCTTGAGGATGCTGGAGCTCAAAAACACCCAGCGCAGGCCGGTCATGAGGAAAACCGTCTCGATATCCGGCTCCAGGCGGCGGTTCATCATGGCCATCTGAAACTCGTACTCGAAGTCGGTGACGGCCCGCAACCCCCGGAGAACCACCACGCCCTGTTTGCTCTTTACGTAGTCCACCAGGAGGCCTGGAAAGCAGTCGATGGTGACGTTGGGTCTGTCCGCCAGGGCGTCCCGCATCAACTCCAACCGTTCTTCCACGGTAAAAATGGTTTTTTTATAGGAACCTTCCGCCACCGCCACGATGATGTGGTCAAATATGCGCAGGCCTCGCTCAATGAGGTCCAAATGACCGTTGGTGATGGGATCGAAGGTTCCCGGGTAAATCGCCAGATTGGCCATTAGCCGCTTAACTCCTGTCGGGTTGAATTTTCCCTGATTTCGTAAAAGGACACCTGGGTGTCGCCGTAACGCCGGTTATGGCTGAGTATCAGCCTGCCCACCTGATCCGGCAGGGTCTCCCGCTGGCTGTGCTCTGCCACTACCCTGGCATCAGGGGAGAGGATGCCGGAGTCCTGCAAAGTCGCCAGGGTCTTAAGCGCCAGCCCCCGCCCGTAGGGGGGGTCTAAAAAGATCAGGCTGAACTGTGTTCCCTGGGCCGTGAGCTTTCTTAAGGCTGCCGCCACCGGGAGCGGCAGCACCCGGGCCCGTTCCGTCAAGCCCAAGGTATCAAGGTTTTTCTGTAAAACACTGAGAGCCGCCCCTTGCTCCTCAACCAAAACGGCGTCCGCAGCGCCCCGGCTCAGGGCCTCCAGGGACAGGGCCCCGGTGCCGGCAAACAGATCCAGGACTTTGGCTTCTAAGACCGCAGGCCCCAGGATGCTGAAAACGGCCTCCCGCACCTTGTCGCTGGTGGGGCGGATGTCGCCTTTTACTGAGGCCAGCCGCCGCCCCTTGAATTCACCGGCGATAATTCTCACTTACCTCAAGTAATCCCGAATCAAGATCTCCGCAATCTGCACCGCGTTGGTGGCTGCGCCTTTGCGGATGTTATCGGCCACGATCCAGAGGTTTAGGCCGTTTTTAATAGTAAAATCCTCCCGGATGCGGCCCACCAGCGTCAGGTCCTGTCCGGCCGCGTCCAGGGGCATGGGATACTCGTTTTTGCCCGGGTTGTCCACCACCTTGATGCCGGGGAACTTGGAGAGGATATCCCGAGCCTCGGCCGGAGTGAGCTTGCGCTCCGTTTCCAGGTTCACCGCCTCGGAATGCCCATAAAACACCGGTATCCTCACCGTGGTGGCCGTGACTTCGATGGTGTCGTCCCCCATGATTTTCTTGGTTTCGTTCACCATCTTCATTTCCTCTTTGGTGTAGCCGTTCTCCAGGAAAACGTCAATGTGGGGAAAGCAGTTAAACGCAATGCGGTGCGGATAAACGTTTTTCGGCAGCTCTTTGCTGCTTAAGAGCGCCTGCACCTGGGCGGCCAACTCATCCACCGCCTTCTGGCCGGTGCCGGACACGGCCTGGTAGGTGGAAACCACCACCCGCTTGATCCGGGCCGCATCATGTAAAGGCTTTAAGACCACCACCATCTGGATGGTGGAGCAGTTGGGGTTGGCAATGATCCCGGTCTTTTTATAAAGCGCGATGTCCTGGGGATTGACCTCGGGCACCACCAGGGGAACCTCGGGGTCCATGCGCCAGGCGCTGGAATTGTCCACCACCACCGCGCCGGCCTGGGCGGCAATGGGGCCGTATTCTTTGCTGATGGAGCCCCCGGCGGAAAAAAGCGCGATGTCGACCCCCTGAAAAGAGTCTTTGGTAAGAACCTCCACCGGAATTTCTTTGCCTTTATAGGTCACGGTTTTGCCGATGGACCGCTCTGAGGCCAGGGGTTTCAGCTCCCCTATGGGAAAATTGCGCTCCTCCAGACAGGTTACCATCTGCTGACCCACAGCCCCTGTGGCCCCGGCCACCGCAACTATGTAGTGACGACTCATGGCTCTCCGACTCCTTATTAACCATTCAGCATTCAGCCGCAGTGTAGGGTGCGCTCTGCGCACCTTTATGGCGGGCAGTGCCCGCCCTACATTACTGACTGCTGATTGCTGACTGCTAACTGCTGACTGCTGATTGCTACTTCAGCGCCTCCACTGCGTGTTTGGCCACCAGATCCCCCACCTCGGTGGTGGTGTAGCCCATCTTGCCGGCGCCCATGCTCTCCATCATGGTGGCGGTCTTTTTAATGCCGCTGTCGATAGCCTGGGCAGCCCTGGTTTCCCCCAGATACTCCAGCATCATCTGGGCCGCGGCGATGGCGGCGATGGGGTTCACCTTGTTTAAGCCCGTGTATTTGGGGGCCGAGCCGCCGATGGGCTCGAACATGGAAACGCCCTCGGGGTTGATGTTGCCGCCCGCGGCCACCCCCATGCCCCCCTGGACCATGGCGCCCAAATCCGTAATGATGTCCCCGAACATGTTGTCCGTGACAATGACGTCGAACCATTCAGGGTTTTTCACCATCCACATGCAGGTGGCGTCCACATGGGCATAATCCGTGGTGACATCCGCATAATTCCGGGCCATGGCCAAAAAGGCCCGTTCCCACAGGTCCGACGCGAAGGTGAGCACGTTGGTTTTGGCCACTAAAGTGAGTTTTTTCCCCTTGTTGCGCTTCCTGGCCAGCTCAAAGGCGAATTTGAGGCAGCGGTCCACGCCTTTGCGGGTGTTGATGGACTCCTGCACCGCCACTTCATCGGCAGTGCCGTATTTCAAATAGCCGCCGGCCCCGGCGTACAGTCCCTCGGTGTTCTCCCGCACCACCACGAAATCTATGTGTTCAGGGCCCTTGTCCTTGAGGGGAGTGTCCACCCCGGGATAGAGCACCACGGGTCTAAGGTTGATGTACTGGTCCAACTCGAAGCGGACTCTGAGAAGAATGCCCTTTTCCAGGATGCCGGGCTTGACCTCGGGATGACCGATGGCCCCGAGATAAATGGCCTTGAATTGCCGAAGTTCATCGAGGACCGCAGGAGGTAAGACTTCACCGGTTCTGAGATAGCGTTCGCCCCCGATGTCATAGTGGACATAGTCAAACTTGAGATTAGCTGGCCCGGCGATGGCATTCAAGACCTTGAGGCCCTCGGCCACCACTTCCGGTCCGGTGCCGTCGCCAGGGATAACTGCTATGCGGTACGTCATGCTGAGGTTGCCTCCAGTTTCTTCTTCAGATGGGCCATGAGGCCGTCGTCCCCCAGGAGTTCCTGCATGAACGGGGGTATGGGTGTGCTCTTATAGGTTTTGCCGGTGTCCAGCGCCACGATGTCGCCGGTGTCCAGATTGACTTTGATTTTCTGGCCGTCGGCCAGTTCGGCCGCAGCCTCCGGGGACTCGAGTATGGGAAGGCCCATATTAAAGGCATTGCGGTAAAAAATGCGGGCAAAGGAGTCCGCAATAACCGCGGCCACTTTGGCGGCCTTGATGGCTATGGGGGCATGCTCCCTGGAGGAGCCACAGCCGAAATTTTTGCCGCCCACGATAAAATCTCCGGGGGCCAGGCGCTGGGTAAACTCCGGGTCTGCGTCCTCCATGACGTGCCGGGCCAACTCCGCCGGGTCCGAGGTGTTGAGGTAGCGGGCCGGGATGATTTCATCGGTGTTGATATCGTCCCCAAACTTGTGCACTCTGCCGGTGAGCTCCATAAGCGCTTCCCTCATGTTTAATTTAGTTATGTTATCAAAAATTATAAAGGTATTTCAAGGGAAGCGATTGGTTAGCTCTCTTTTCACCTGAAAGACGCTGTGACAATTCGTTCTTGCAAGAGTGAGCCAGGGTTTTAGGTCCCTGGCCCCCTCCCCAAACTACTCCCCCAAACCCTTAAAGATGCGTTAGGGTAATCGAGGTCTTGAATCTCGATTTCCCCAAAGCTTTTAGGGGATAGGGAGGGAAGCCTGTATGGAGGAAGGGGCCCGCGTTCTCCCGGCCCTCCTCTCAGACAACTTTCGCAACACTCTTAAGAGAATCACTTGTGAACTTAAGCTCACCAGGAGCCAGTTTTTTTCCGAATCGGTTGCGCTGCACTGCCTCACAGTATTATAATCTAATATCTTTTTTAGCTTCGCCAGTTCTTCGATTTCCCTAACATGACAAAGCATTCCATCCGTTGGTGGGGTAGTCTTGCCATTATATTGGTAGTCATTGCCTCCGTTGAGCTAATAGCCTATCTTGGGACCTCCATTCTTACTCATCAAAACCTCATTTTCAGTCCACTTTACATCACTGAATCCTATGAAAACTATCAGAAACGATTTCTTCCAACTTTGGGATGGCCCCCTCCAAATTATTTAGAAATTAAAAAGGATTTTTACGACTCTTCGGGATCCCGACAGACCCCTGCCTTTCCCGACCCCAACCGGACTCCTGCCCGAATTTCCCTTTACGGGGATTCCTATACAGAAGCTTGGGGGATCAATCATGCGAATACTTGGAACAACGTTTTGTCCCTGATGCTGAACTGTCGGGTCTCCAATTTTGGCGTGGCCGGTTATGGTACTGATCAGGCCTACCTGCGCTTCTTGCAAAATAGCCAGGATCCGGCTGAGATTGTGATTCTGGGGATTTTTTCGGAAAATATCAAAAGGAATGTGAATCAAATCAGAAACTTGATCCACAGTGTAGACATATGTCAGACTAAGCCCAGGTTCATCCTGGACGATCAGGGAAAACTCAGCATGGTGCCCATACCGCCATTAACGGCCTCGGAATACTCCGAGATTGAACGTAATCCCGGCCGGTTTTTTCACCACGAATTCTTTCTCCCAGACGGCCCCTCAGGTCGCCAGTTGGCGAAGTTTCCATACCTTTGGGGGATGATCAAGGCCTGTTATTTCCTATTTAAAAATCACGGCAGAGGCGATACCTATGAAGATTTTTTCCAGCCTGGGCATCCGTCCCAAGGCCTGAAAATTATGACAGCCATCATCAAGGAGTTTTGTCATTCCGTCCAAACTAGAGGTAAGCTCCCGGTGATCATGATTATTCCCACCCACTTTGACATACAGATCTATCAGAATTTTCAAACGTGGAATTATCAGCCCCTCCTTGACCGCTTGGCCGAAGATCACGTGGATTATATTGATGCAGGACCCACTATCATACATCACTTAAACGGAGATGACCCACGGACCTTATACTCCCCCAACCTCTTTTACCATCTTACCGAAGACGGAAATCGCCTCCTAGCTCAAATCCTCTATGATTTTTTGACTATCCGAAAAATTCTTAACTGATTAAAGTAAGCCCCATTATGCCTCCGCCTGAAAAACTCTATGTTTATGAAATCGAAGGGCGGGTGAATCCTCCTGCCGAACTCACGGCTCGGGATTTTCTCGGCTGCTGGCGGGAGGGGGCCTGCTCTTACCTGTTTTTTTCGGCCCCCAGGGAAAAGGAGGTTAAGGCCTGGCTGGCGGCCAACCCTGCTCAAGGCCGCTTTCTTTCAGTAACGGACCTGAATTATGCGGACTGGGAGGCAGGCCAGGCCCTCAAGCCCACCCGGGTGGCCGGGTTTTACCTCTGCCCCATCTGGGAGGAGCCCCATCCCGAGCCCGGAGATATTACCCTCCGCCTGGAGCCGGGCCTGGCCTTCGGCTCGGGATACCATCCTACCACCCGCCTGTGCCTGACGCTCCTGAGGCAGGTTTTCCAAGCGGAATCCCCTAAACGGGTCCTGGACCTGGGCACCGGCACCGGAGTTTTGTCCCTGGCGGCCCTGGCTTTGGGGGCCGAACAGGTTATAGCCGTGGAATATAACGACTTGGCGGTGCACACCGCGGCCCGGAATGTGCGGCACAATGCCAAAGAACAGGATACCTTTTTGATACACGGGGATGCCCGCCACTTTGCCCATGTCCCCGCCGGCCTGGCCCTGGCCAATATCCACCTGAACGTGCTCCTGGATCTCCTTGAGTTGCCGGAATTTTTTGGCAAGAAGTGGTACATCTTCTCCGGCATTTTGGGCACCCAGGTGGAGCGTTTTCTAGCGGCCCTTAAGGCCACCCCCCTTGAGGCGAGGGCGGTCCTGGACGAAAACCTCTGGTATGCGGTTCTGGCAAAAAATCCGTAATACAAAACAATTATAGTGCGTAAGACGCACCCTGCGGCTCAAAACTCACAACACGTAACTTTCAAGACCGTCGCGCCTGAGCCTTTGGCTCACTTAAAACCATGGTTTTCCGAGAGCACAGGCATCCTGCCTGTGCCTGGACGGGCTGGAAGCCCGTCCTACCGGTCCCGGGTATGGTTGGGGGAAATAGAGGCGATTGAACTTTTCAAGGTAGTTGCTCATGAGCCTTTGGCTCACCCGTAAAGCATGAAAAGTCGGTAGGGCGGGCGTCCCCGCCCGCCTCGAGTATCCTCACAGAGGTCATTGGGCGTGCCGTGCACGCCATCAGCCAGTTGTGACGGGAATGGGCCGCCCTATAAAAACTTTTCAAGACAGTCGCGCCCGAACCTTTGGCTCTTTCTAAGCCATGTTTATCCGGGAGCACAGGCATCTTGCCTGTG
>JBAQHL010000514.1:0-2552 GCA_049288295.1 Desulfobaccales bacterium | reverse complement strand
GCTACAACCTGGGACGGACCCAAAAGACCTATCCCTCGGTGGGGTGGCTCCTGCCCTTGATCATCATCGGCCTCTTGATTCTGAGAATAATCTTCCCGCCCGTCCCCGGCCAGGAGCAGAGCGGCATCCTCTTCTACAGCCTCAAAGGACCGGGGGCCATGTATGCTCCCTTCATTGTCTCCCTGGCGGTGGGCCTGGCCGTGGGTATTGTGGCCCAACGCAGCCGCTTTTGCACCATGGGAGCCTTTCGGGACTTGCTCCTGTTCCGGCAGGTGCACCTGTTCTCCGGCTTGCTGGCCCTGCTGGTGGCGGCCTTTGTCACCAACCTGGTCCTGGGCCAGTTCAAGCCGGGTTTCGCGGGCCAACCGGTGGCCCACACCATGGAATTGTGGAATTTTTTGGGCATGGTGGTGGCGGGCCTGGCCTTTGCCCTGGCGGGGGGCTGCCCGGGCCGTCAGTTGTTCATGGCCGGCGAAGGTGACGGCGATGCCGCGGTCTTTGTGCTGGGCATGATTGTCGGGGCCGGGGTGTCCCACAATTTCGGCTTGGCCAGCTCACCTGCCGGCATCGGCCCTCACGGGGTTGCCGCGGTGGTCATCAGCCTGGCGGTGCTTCTGCTCATCGGCTTCACCATGCGGCAAACAGCCTGAACTTATTGGGCCTGGGAACGTAATTTATCCCGAATTTTTCAATCCATTGCGGCTCGAAGGGAAAAGCCTTATGTATCCGGAGGAAACATGCCATGACTGAACAAATCGACGCCCGGGGGCTCTCCTGTCCCCAACCGGTTCTTTTGACCATGGAAAAATTGAAAAGTATGGACCAGGGAGAACTTCTGGTCCTGGTAGACACCGACACCTCCCGGGAAAACGTCAGCCGGGCTGCGGCCAGCCTGGGCTGGCAGGTGAAAGCGGTGCAGACTGACGGCGAGGAATATCGAATTACTTTACAAAAGAGCTGAGGAATTATGGCCTTCTGGCCTTTTAAAAAACGCTCCCCGCAAAAAGCCCCGGCCGCCCCCACCGGCGACCGGGGCCTTCTGGTGTTTTCCCACACCAGCGAGGTTATCCGGGCCGAAAAAGCCCTCAAGGAGGCGGGCTGGCAGATTCGCGTCATGGGCCCCCCTCCTGAAATTCAAAGCGGCTGCGACCTGGTGATCGAGTTCCCGGTTATCGAAGAACTCCAGGTGCTCAAAGTCCTGGACCAGGTGTCCTTAAGCCCCCTCCAGGTGGTGCCGGTGAGCGGCCCCCTGCTGAAGCCGGTGGACCTCTTCCAGGTGAAGGACTTCGGGCGCTTTCTCATGGTGCGGGCCGCCAACATGAAGCTCACCGTGGACAAAGACACCCGGGTCATCGTCAACGTCTCCGGGGGCGGCTGCCCGGATGTCCCCTATCTGGCCCGGGAGCTGGTGGGCCGCCCCCTGCATCAGGCCCCCCGGCCGCGGGATCTGGGCCACACCCTGTGCGGCTACGCCCTGGAGCTGGCCTTTCAGGAGATGGAGCGCCAATGCTCCTGATCGTGGGCACCGTTCCCGAGGTGGATTTTCCCCTCACCGAGGGAGAAGTCCGTCTGAGGGGAGCCAATCTCGTGGTGGCCGGGCGGGAAATTCCGGTCAACCGGGGCACTGCAGCCCTGGCGGCCGCGGCTGCCGCCACCCTGGGCCACTTGGGCCAACCCGCTCCTTTTGCCTGTTTGGCCGGGGACATCGGCAAAGGCGAAGGCAGCCGCCTGATTTATGAGCATCTGGTGCAAACCCTCCCGGACCGGACTTTCGGGGTTATCTGCTTTCATTATCTTCAGCCCGACGTGGACTGGCACAACCGGGTTTTGTTCGCCGTCCAGGAGATGAATCCCCGCCCGCTGCTCGTGGCGGACGCGGGTTTCATGTACGTGGCCAAGATGAGCGGCCAGGCGGCGGCATACGATCTCTTCACCCCGGATGCGGGGGAGCTGGCCTTCCTGGCCGACGAAACCGCGCCGCACCCCTTTTACACCCGGGGCTTCATCCTGCATGAAGACAGCAAGGTGCCGGACCTCATCACCAGGGCCTATGCCCACCAGAATGCGGCCCGCTACCTGCTGGTGAAGGGCGCTGCGGATATCCTGGCCGACGCCTCTGGCATCCTGGCCACCGTGTCCGAGCCCAGCATCGAGGCCCTTGAACCCATCGGCGGCACCGGCGACACCCTCACCGGCATGGCGGCAGCCCTCATCGCCGCCGGCCAGGATATGGAAACTGCGGCGCTGCTGGCAGCCAGAGCCAACCGCCTGGCGGGTCTGATGGCCTCTCCCACCCCCGCCACCCAGGTGGGAGAGATTATTGCGCTCCTCCCGGCCGCCCTGACAGAATTGCAGTCCCAGTGAGCTGAGAGCTTGCAGCGTCTGAGGTCAGTAGTGTCCGGTAAGAATAAATGAAAGTATAACACCCAGCTTCTATCTTACGAAAAGTTCAATCGCCTCTATTTTTTTCAACCATACCCGTGACCGGTAGCACGGGCATCCTGCCCGTGCAGGCACAGGTTGAAAACCTGTGCTACCGCATTTTTCATGGG
>JBAQHL010000513.1:0-2082 GCA_049288295.1 Desulfobaccales bacterium | reverse complement strand
CTAAAAATGCTTTCATTTCCCTTTGACCGGGAGAACAGGCATCTTGCCTGTTCCTGCACAGGCTGGAAGCCTGTGCTCCCGGTTTATGTAATATAAGGGGGTTGGGAGGGAGGGCTTAGGAAAGGGGCAGGGGTGCACCCCTTTCCCAAGTATCTTATTGAAAAACAGGTTATTTTATCTTAAATACGGGGAGTGTACCATGTCTTTCACCCATATTCTGTTGACCAAGTCCCAGGGCATCGCCACCCTGACCTTCAACCGGCCTGAAAAGCTGAATGCCCTGAACCAGGACATGACCCTGGAGTTGCGCCAGGCCCTGGATGACGTTTCCCAGGACCCCGGGGTCCGGGTTCTCATCCTTACCGGCCAGGGCCGGGCTTTCATGGCCGGGGCGGACGTTAAAACCTTTTTAGGGGTAAATCCCCTGACAGCGCGCCGCTTTGTGCAGCGGGCCCACGATTTTCTTTTCCGCCTGGAGGCCCTCCCCATCCCCGTCATCGCTGCGGTGCATGGCTTCGCCCTGGGGGCCGGCTTTGAGATCGCCCTGGCCTGCGATTTTATTTACGCCGCCGAGAGCGCCAAATTGGGGCTGCCGGAAATCACCCTGGGCATCATCCCGGGGGCGGGGGGCACCCAGCGCCTTACCCGGCTGGTGGGACGCAGCCTGGCCAAGGAAATCATTATGACCGGGCGGATGCTGGAGGCCGGGGAAGCCAGGAGTGCGAGCATTGTGGCCCAGGTTTTTCCGGAGGACAGGCTTTATGAGGAAACCCTGAAGACCGCCCAGACCCTGGCCCAAAAAGGCAGGCTGGCACTGGAGGCGGCCAAAAAGGCCGTGGACCGGGGCGCCGACGTGGACCTGCGCAACGGCTGCGCCCTGGAGGTGGACCTGTTCGCCCTCTGCTTTGCCAGCTCCGACCCCCAGGAAGGCGTCAAGGCCTTTCTGGAGAAGCGCCCGGCGGTTTTCCAGGAAGAGCCGGCCTGATACCCATGGCCCTTTGGACCATCCAAGACTATGAAAATTAATGTAGGGTGCGTTTCACGCACCAATTTTGGCGCGTAAGACGCTCCCTAGGAAAAATACTTGGTGGCACAGGTTTTCAACCTGTGCCTGGACGGGCTGGAAGCCCGTCCTACCGGTCCCAGGGTATGGTTGGGAGGAAATAAGGGCGATTGAATTTTTCGGAACCGAGGTTTCAACCTTATTTGCTGCCAGGCAGCCCCATGGGGCTGATGGGAAAAAGCTATCAGTGCAAGGGAAGCCTGATTTTGACCTGGACCCCCTGACCCGGGGAGGAGTCAATATCCAGGCAGCCCCCTAAATTGCGCATCCGCTCGGCAATACTGAACAGACCGAAGCTGTCCAACGAGGTCTGCTGATCCTCCTTGAGGCCGACACCGTCATCAGCCACGCTAAGCATCACCTCGCCATTGTTCTCGCTCAGGAAGATCTTTACGGTTCGGGCCTGGGCATGTTTGACCACATTGATGAGGAGTTCACGAACTACCCGGAAAAGCAGGGCTTTCCTAACGTGGTCCAGGCAGCCCTCCATGTCCTGGCACTCCAGTTCAATGTCAAGGCCGTATTGCTCACGGAATCTTTCTCCCAGCCATTGGATGCCGGCTTCAAAGCCCAATTCATCCAATGCCCGGAAACCAAGCTCCATGGTCAAAGACCGGGTTAGGCGGATCACCCGGCTCAATTGGCCCCGAATTTCGTCCAGGTTCATTAAGACCTGGGAATCGCTCAACTCTTTCTTCAAGGCGCCAAGTTTTATTTGAGTCAGGGCCAGAATCTGTCCGACATGGTCATGCAAATCCGCTGCCAGACGGCGCCGCTCCCGTTCTTCTGCCTGGGTAAGGTCCGCGGCCAGGTCCCGCAGCCGCTCCTGGTAGGCGGCAATCTCCTGTTCCGTGGCCTTTTCCGCAGTAATGTCCTCCACAAGACCCAGGATGTACCAGCCTTCCCCATCCTTCCCCTCAACCCTGGACAGCCTCGACCGTCCCCAGATTTCATGGCCGTCCCGGTGAAAAGCCCGGCATTCGTCAAAAAAGAAATCACGACTTCCTTCAGCAAGTTCC
>JBAQHL010000512.1:0-2408 GCA_049288295.1 Desulfobaccales bacterium | reverse complement strand
TTGCTTTTCCCGGGCGGCCAGCACCCGCGCCCGCATCCCTTTGGAACCCTCCTGGCTATCGGCGGGGTCGGCCAGTTCCTGGAAGCGCACCGCGGGCACCTGCACCTGGAGGTCGATGCGGTCCAGGAGCGGCCCGGAGATGCGGGAGCGGTAGGTGTTGATCTGGTGGGGGTTGCAGGTGCAGGGCTTCCTGGGGTCCCCGAAAAAGCCGCAGGGGCAGGGGTTCATGGCCGCCACCAGCATGAAGCGGGCCGGGTAGGTCAGAGAACTCGTGGCCCGGGAGATGGTGACCCGGCCCTCCTCCAAAGGCTGGCGCAGGACCTCGAGCGTGGCCCGCTTGAACTCCGGTAGTTCATCCAGGAAAAGCACCCCGTGGTGGGCGAGCGACACCTCGCCGGGTTTGGGGCTGGTGCCGCCGCCGATGAGCCCGGCGTCGGATATGGTGTGGTGGGGGGAGCGGAAGGGCCGCTGGCGCAATAGGGCCTGCCCCGGCGGCAAGCGCCCCATAATACTGTAAATCCGGGAGGTTTCCAGGGACTCCTCGAAGCTGAGCGGGGGCAGGATGCTGGGAAGACGTTGCGCGATCATGGTCTTCCCCGCCCCGGGCGGCCCCACCATGAGGACGTTGTGTCCCCCGGCCGCAGCCAACAGCAAAGCCCGCTTTACCGGCTCCTGACCCCGCACTTCCTTGAAGTCCACCTCATCTTGGGGCTCCCAGCCCGCCTCTTCCGGGGGCAGGGGCGGGGTGGGTTCGAGCTGCAGGCGTCCGGCCAAAAAATCCACCACCTGGGCCAGGGTGTCCACGGCATAGATTTCCAGGCCCTGGACCACCGCGGCTTCCCGGGCGTTCTCTTTGGGGAGAATGAGGCCTAAGCCCGCGTCCCGGGTAGTAAGGGCCATGGACAGGACCCCCCGGGTGGGCTTGAGGCGGCCGTCCAGGGAGAGCTCGCCGAAGAGCAGGTGCTTTTCCAGGCTTTCCTGTGGCACCACCTCCTGGGCCGCCAGCAGCCCCACGGCCACGGGCAGGTCGAAGCCCGTGCCCTCTTTGCGCACGTCCGCCGGGGCCAGGTTGATGGTGATGCGGTTGCCGGGAAACTTGTAGCCGGAATTTTTCAGCGCGGCCCTCACCCGGTCCTTGGCCTCTTTTACGGCGGTCTCAGGCAAACCCACAGTGGTAAAGGCCGGCAGCCCCGGAGCCAGGTCCACCTCCACCTCCACGATGTAGGCGTCCACCCCTTTGAGCGCGCCGCTTTTAACCCGGGCTAACATGAAATTTTAAAGGGAAATCACCCTGCCGATTTATTGATGTACTTTAATGGGATGGCAGCTAGTATCTTCGGGCAACTTAATACAACAACGGTAGGTTAGTCAACTAAAGCAGTTACTCCAGGGCAGACGCCTGCACTAAAATGAACGGATAGGGCTTGTTCTTTAAGGATTTTTCAGGTCAGCGGCTTTTAACTCTGCAGCCCTGTCAAAACCAAAAACCTGGTGGCACAGGTTGTTAACCTGTGCCTGGACGGGCTGGAAGCCCGTCCTACCGTACCCCCCACGTTTCTCCGGTAGCCCAGGCATCTTGCCTGTGCCACAGGCGGGACGCCTGTGCTCCCGAGATATGGGTTGGGGCAAAAGGGGTTGGTAGAGTACATGTAGGGCGGGACTGTCCGCCAAAATCAGGTATCATGGTGATAGGATGCACCCTGGGCCCAACTCAAAACTCAAAACTAAAAACTCGAAACTTTGCGTAGCGGTCAGGAGGCCAGCTCAGCGGATGAGCCTTCACTCTTTTCCAGGCGGCGGCCGCAGCGGGGACAGAACTGAAAATCGGCCTCCAGGGTATGGCCGCACTGGTGGCAGAAATTTTCTTTCAGGAGATTATAAGGCGAGGGTGAAGGGGGCGGGACCGGAAACTGGCCCGAGTGCAGGGCTTGTTGCAGGGGCTGGGTCACCTCAGCGCCGGCCTGGCGCATGCGGGCCACAAAGCGCCCCAGTTTGGCGCCGTATTCCGGAAGTTTCTCCGGCCCAAAGAGGATGAGGGCCAAAACCAAAAGAATGAGGATTTCCGGAAGGTCGATGCCCAATTTGGCCTCAGGCGGATTTCAGGTTGCGGCCGCAATGGGGGCAGAAAGCAAACTCCCCCCCCAGCTCTTTCTGGCATTGGGGGCAAACATTCTTCTGGGTCTCGGAGGCCGTAGAGGTGGCCCCAGCTTCCTGCTTATGGCTCAAAATCTCCGGGTCTTCGTGGGCTTTCTTAAAACTCTTGATGGCCTTGCCGATGCTATCCGCCAACTCCGGCAGGCGCTTGGGCCCGAACAACAAGAGCACAATAACTAAAATGATGAGGATGGGTCCCCAACTGTAGCCGAACATGATGGCCTCGTCACAACATTTTTTTCCACTATATCACA
>JBAQHL010000511.1:0-2674 GCA_049288295.1 Desulfobaccales bacterium | reverse complement strand
TCCTTTGAGTGAGTATTTTCAGCCCCCTCTGCGGGTTGGGAGGGGAGTTTGAGGGGAGGGCGGGGGAGCCGCCGCTCCCCCGGCCCTTCTCAAAGGTATTTCATATGCTAGGCGAAATCATTCTCACCGGAACAGAGCTTATAACCGGCCGGGTGGCCGACGAAAACGCCCGCTATGCCGGCAGGCGCCTCCATGAGTCCGGTTTCTCGGTGCAGTCCATTTCTGTGGTAGGGGACGGTTCGCCTTTATTCGGGGAGATTCTCCACCGGGCCCTCGGGCGCTCCCGGTTCGTGATCATCAGCGGGGGGCTCGGTCCCACGGATGACGACATGACGGTGGCCCAGGCCGCCGAAGTCCTAAACCTCAAGCTGGGCCTGGACGAGGCCATGATCGCCCGCATCCGCCAGAGGCTCAGGGAGAGGGGCTTTCCCTGGGAGGAGCGCTACGGCAAGCTGGCCCTGATCCCCCAGGGAGCCACTATTTTAGACGCGGGCCGGGCCGCCTGCGGCTTCTCCCTGAAATACCGGGATGTCTGGCTGTTTTTTCTGCCCGGAGTCCCCCAGGAAATGCGGCTCCTCTTTGAAGCCGGCGTCCTGCCGGTTCTTGTGGCCGCAGCCGGCCAAACCCACCGGGTGGTGCAGCGCTCCCTCAGGCTTTTTGGGAAAATGGAAGTGGAGGTGCAGCAGGCGGTCCATGCTCTTGAGCAGGAAGCCCACGGCGTTGAGATCGGCTTTTATCCCAACTTTCCGGAGATTCTCCTGTCCCTCACGGCCAGGGGACCGGAGCGGCCAGTCCTGGAGGAGCGCCTGGATCGTCTGGTGGAGGCCCTCTCCCGGCAGGTGGGACCGTGCCTGCTGGGTCCGGACGGCGCCCCCCTGGAGGAAGTGGTGGGGCGGCTCCTCCGGCGCCAGGGCAAAACCCTGGCCATAGCCGAATCCTGCAGCGGCGGGCTCATCTGCCACCGCCTCACCAACATTTCCGGGTCCTCCGACTATTTTATGGGCGGGGTGGTCACCTACAGCAACCAGGGGAAAACAGACCTCCTGGGAGTGCCCGCGGACATTTTACAGCGCCAGGGCGCGGTAAGTCCTGAAACCGCCGGGGCCATGGCCCAGGGAGTTAGGGAAATTTACCATGCCCACTTCGGCCTCTCGGTGACCGGCATCGCCGGACCCACGGGCGGCACTCCGGAAAAGCCCGTGGGACTGGTGTTTATGGGACTGGCCGCAGAGAAGGGGGTTGAGACCCGGCGGCATCAATTTCCCGGCGACCGGGACATGGTCAAGCTGCTCACGGCTGAAACCGCCCTGGACTGGCTGCGCCGGGAACTGCTGGCAGATTCGGGAAATACCCAGACCTGATGGGGAAGCAATCGCTCATGATCCTGGGATTCAACCGAGGGGGTTAAAAATTGGTGGGGCGGGCGGTCCCTGCCCGCCCTTATGGAGCGCAGGCATCCTGCCTGTGCCCCAGACCTTCCTGGTCATCAACGGGATGGTCGGCGGCACCTACCCTACATTTTCCGATGGTGAAACAAGGTTGGAGAAATCAGGTGGCATTATGGATAACTTCTTGATACTATGCTATAATTTTGTTATTGCTCACGTTTATAATTGACGATCTTTTATCCGAAAACCGAAAACGGTATTCCCATGATCCGGGCTTTTCTCGCCATTGATGTGCCAGCGAGCCTCAGGCCGGTGTTGTCCCTGGCCCAGGATGAGCTGAAAAAAAGCGGGGCTGACGTCAAGTGGGTGCCCGTGGGCAACATCCACATCACCCTCAAGTTTTTCGGCAACATCACCGACCAGCAGGTGGCGGAGATAAGCGAGGCGGTAACTGCGCTGGCTGCAGCCCAAAAACCTTTTTCCCTGACCATTACGGACGCGGGCGCCTTCCCCAGCCCCAAGAGTCCCCGGGTGGTGTGGCTGGGGGTGGGGGGCGACCTGGACATCTTGCGGGATTTTTACCGTCGCCTGGAAACAGCCTTTGCCGCGCTGGGCTTTCCCCCGGAGGACCGGCCCCTGGCACCGCACCTGACCCTGGGCCGGGTGAAATCCCCCGCGGGCCGGGCGGCCCTGACCCAGTGCCTCGTGCACCTGCCGTCCCCTGAGGCCGCGCTCTTCCCGGTGAGCGAAGTCGTGCTTTTCCGCAGTAACCTCTCCCCCCAGGGGGCCACCTACCTCCCCTTGAAAGTCATCCCCCTGGGCGGGTAAAATAATATGATGGTATACGGCGTATTTTGGATTTATAAGTATTATCTGTAATGGCCGGACGTTGACAAACCCTCCAAACTTGAATTTTGACATTCTGAACGAAGTGAAGAATCTCGTTCTTTCAATAGGTTGAGATCCTTCGCTTTGCTCAGGATGACAGGGAAAAGGCTACAACCTGCCCTGAGCCCCTGTCAGGAGCTATAAAACGAGAGGGGATTGACAAAACTACGGCTAAGCCGTATATTCTATGCATAATTTTGAATGGGATGAGATCAAGGCCGCCAAGAATTACGCCATGCATGGCGTCAGTTTTGAGGCGGCTCGTGCGGTTTTCAAAGACCCTTTTGCCCTTGAATGGCTCGACAAGCGCAAGGCATATGGGGAAGACCGGTTTGTCATCATCGGCGTGACTGAGGGCCGTCTGCTATACGTCGCTTATACCATGAGAGGTGATGTGA
>JBAQHL010000510.1:0-2964 GCA_049288295.1 Desulfobaccales bacterium | reverse complement strand
CGATGCCCATAAAATTTTTGGCCATTTCCCCTGCTTGCTTAAGCTTTTCCTGAAGGGGCAAATCCCTCGATATGGGATCACAGTTAATATAGTGATCGTAACAATAAAGCAGAAATACCAAATGTGATTTAGTGTTTGAAAACTCTGGATTCTGAGAAAGAAAAATTTGCAGTTTCCCGGAGAAATTGGCTGATATTTCATTATTAACAAGCTGTAATGTCGTATAATCAGGTTGAATGTAAGAATTGTTAGTGTCTTGGTACGACATAATCTTACCCTCTTTTTATAAATGAATTTTTTATATGCTTTATACTTATGCAATTGGAATGCCAAGACAATATCATCAAATATTTTATTATTAAACAAAGTAATTTCTCATAACTCGAACTTGTTTCTTGTTTGGCGAGAATTGTAATAATGGCAAAAAACCTCAAAATTCAGGCTACGTCTACGTATTGGTATCTTTGTTCACTCTAAACTTTTCAAACAGAAGTGAACCTTGTCCTTAACTATGGAGAAGTGATTTTATTGACCATAAAAATTTAACATGTAAAATTTACACTAGTGTAAAGTGACCTTTTAAAATTTTACACTTGATCACATGTCAGATAAAAATTGGGAAAAGCAATTGGAGGATCGGAGAAGATTCAACCGAAATCGCTTGGGGACTGGAGTGAGTACGATCTGCTTTACCTGCTATTTAGGTGGTTCGGGGCACCCTCTGAGAATGGTTTTACAAGCAAAGAGTATTGTTATCTTGCCACTGTACGTAATAAAAAGATGATTGACGGGAGATAGATTTCAAGGTCATCATCTACCTGTTTTTTCTGAGGAAGAGGAGGTAGCGATGGCCACTGAACAAGTTTTTGAAGAGGAATACCCCTACCATCTGCTGTTCAAGCCACTTGTGAGTCCGCCCCCAGAAACGGACGAGGTAACCCTGATTGAGAAGTATCTCAAGCAGTTGTCCGCCAAGGAACTGTTGGGGGAACCGTATGTCCGGGACTATTTGCATGACCAGAAGCGACGCAATTGCCGGCCCAACACCATGCGCAGTAACTGTTCGACATTGGTGGTCTTTCTCTCCTACCTGAAGCAGGAAAGGGGGAGGACCTCCCTGGAAACCGTTACCAGAGATGATGTGAGCAGCTTTATCGAGCACGAGCAGGACCGGGGCATGCAGGCCAACACGGTGTCCACCAGGTTGAGGCTCGTCTATGCCTTTCTCCGGTATCTGGTGGATCGGGAAGTGGTGCATCCCGATCTATTGAAGCGGAAACTGCGGGTCAAGGTGCCGGAGGCGCTGCCCCGGGCCATAGACCCGGAGGATGTCCAGCAGTTCCTGGCGGAGATTCAGAAACCCCGGGACCGGGCCATGATTCTCATATTGCTCCGCACCGGGATGCGCATCGGGGAACTGCTGGCAACCAGGATGAGTGAGGTAAACCTCCGGGAGAAGCAGATCCTGATTAGGGAAGCTCAGAAGACCCGGGTGGGCCGGGTGGCCTACTTAAGTGAGGACGCCTGCAAGGCTTTAGTGGTGTGGTTGAACCAGAGAGACCTGACAAAAGAACGTCTGTTTTACGGTCAAGGGCGACCAAGCTTGAGTTACACCGCCATCCGGATGAGGTTCGCCAAATATCTGGAGGCCGCCGGCCTGGCCCATAAGGGCTACAGTCTGCATTGCCTCAGACACACCTGTGCCACCGAGCTGTTGAACGCCGGCATGCGCCTGGAGTGTCTGCAGCAGCTCTTGGGCCACAGCAGTATCGAGATGACCCGGCGTTACGCCAGGTTGACGGACAACACCCGCCGGGAAGAGTACTTCCGGGCCATGGCGATCATCGAAAAGGGAGAACTCTATGGCCATTACCGCCGCCATTCTGAATTACCGCCGGTTCTTGAAGAGAAGGAACTACTCGGCCCATACCATTAAGAACTATATGCTCACGCTGAAGCAGTTCGTGCTCTGGGTGGATGTCCCCATCGAGACGGTGACCCATAAAAAATTGTTGGCCTACCTCGATCACCTGCTGGATAAAGGGCTGCAGGCCAAGACCATCAACTGTCACCTGGATAGCCTCCGGGGGTTTTACCACTACCTTATTGAAGAAGAGCAGGTGCCCATGGTCAACCCGGTGAAACGCGGTTATGCCTTGCGACTGTCCCGGCCGTTGCCCCGTCATCTGCGGGATGAAGAGGTAGAGAAACTCCTTCAGGTCGTCAACCAGCAGCGGGATCGGGCCATGGTGATGCTGATGCTCCGCTGCGGCTTGCGGGTGGAAGAAGTGTCCCGGTTAAAACTGGCCGCCCTGGATCTGCGGCGCAGTCAGGTCTTCGTCCACCAAGGCAAAGGCGCCAAGGATCGGGTGGTGTACTTGAGTGACGACTCCTATGAGGCCTTGGTGCAGTATCTCCGGGTGCGGCCGGCCAGCCGAATTAAAGAGGTCTTCCTGGTGGATAAAGGCAGATGCCGGGGCCAGGCCATCTCGGTGCGGGGCATCCAAAAACGCCTGGAGTATTACGCCCGCCAAGCCAAGCTCAAGGTCTCTTGTCACCAACTGCGGCATACCATGGCCACCCAGCTCCTCAATGCCGACGCGGCCCTGGTAACCATCCAGGATCTCCTGGGGCATACCCGTATCAAAACCACCCAACGCTACTGCCGGGTGTCCAATCTCAAAGTTCAGCGGGACTATCACCAGGCCATGGCGGCGATTCTCCGGATAACTGGATGATACATAGCATGAGAAACCAAAGTCTTACGCATCTAACCCGGCAGGAGGCGCCTGCTCCGACGAGCAATTTAGGGCTCATCCTCGCAGGCGCCCCCTGCCTCCCTATCCCGAAACGGAGGGCCAAATCAAAAACCGCTTGACATGAAAGAAAGGATGCGAGAGAAAAGGAGTACCTAACCAACCATAATCTATAGAAAAAACAGACTTTATTACGTACAGCTTGCCA
>JBAQHL010000509.1:0-3532 GCA_049288295.1 Desulfobaccales bacterium | reverse complement strand
GTAGTTGGCGGGCCGCACCAGCCGGTCCGTTTCTTCAAGATAGGGGATGATGTCCTTGTGTTTCCAGATATGATTGCCGCTGGTGAGAAGGTCGATCCCCATATTGAGGAGCTGATCCGCCACCGCCGGGGTGATGCCGATGCCGCCGGAGGCGTTCTCGCCGTTGGCCACCACCAGGTCGATGAGGTGGCGGTCCACCACCCGGTAGAGGAGCTCCTCCACCGCCCTCCGCCCCGGGGAGCCTACGATGTCGCCCAGGAAAAGGAGATTCATCAGCGGGCGTACTCCACGGCCCGGGTTTCCCGGATGACCATGACCTTGACCTGGCCCGGATAGGTAAGCTCATGCTCGATCTTCTTGGCCACATCCCGGGAGAGCAAAGTGGCTTCTTCGTCGCTCACCTTGTCGCTTTCCACGATGAGGCGGATTTCCCGGCCAGCCTGAATGGCGTAGGACTTGCTGATGCCGTTGAAGGAGCGGGCCACCTTTTCCAGGTCCTCCAGGCGCTTGATGTAGGTCTCCAGCATTTCCCGCCGGGCCCCGGGCCGGGCGCCGGAGAGGGTGTCTGCGGCCTGCACCAGGATAGCCATAATGCTTTCCGTGGGCACGTCTTCATGGTGGGCCGCCACGGCGTGCACCACCTTGCTGGATTCGCCGAAGCGCTTGGCCAGATCCGCGCCGATAAGGGCGTGCACCCCCTCGGCTTCATGATCCACCGCCTTGCCGATGTCGTGCAGCAGGCCGGCGCGGCGGGCATGTTTTTCATTGAGACCCAGTTCCGCGGCCATGATGCCGCAGAGATAGCAAACCTCCAGGGAATGCTGGAGCACGTTCTGAGCATAGCTGGTGCGATACTTGAGCTTACCCAACAGTTTAATGAGCTCGGGATGGAGACCGTGCACTCCTGAATCGAAGGCCGCTTCTTCTCCAGCAGAGCGGATTTTCTCTTCCATTTCCTGGGTGACCTTGGCCACAATTTCTTCAATGCGTCCCGGATGGATACGGCCGTCGGAGATGAGGCGCTCGAGACTCATGCGGGCCACTTCCCGGCGGATGGGATTGAATGCGGACAAAATCACCGCTTCCGGGGTGTCATCAATGATGATGTCGACGCCGGTGGCGGCTTCCAGGGCCCTGATATTGCGCCCTTCCCGGCCGATGATGCGCCCCTTCATCTCCTCGTTGGGCAGGGGCACCACACTGACGGTCTGTTCGGCCACATGATCGCTGGCGTAGCGCTTAATGGCCAGGGCCGTAATTTCCCGGGCCTTGCGGGACGCAGTTTCCCGGGCTTCGGTGTCGATGCGCTTGACCATACGGGCGGCCTCGGTGCGCACCTCCCGCTCCATGGTCCTGAGCAGCAAATCTTTGGCTTCTTGAGCGGTCAGGCCGGCGAGTTGTTCCAGGCGGGCGTTCTGTTCAAGCAATAATTGCTGATAACGTTCCTCTTTTTCCCCCAGGCTTTTTTCCTGCTGGCTTAACTGCCGCGTCTTTTTGTTAATTTCCGTTTCCCGCTCGTCTAACAGAGATGTCTTTTTTTCCAGATTTTCCTCTTTTTGAAGGAAGCGTCGCTCCAACAGGGTCAATTCCTGGCGGCGTTCCTGGGTTTCCTTTTCAAAATCCTGCTTGAGTTGGTAAAGCTGGTCTTTGGCCTGAAGCCGGGATTCCTTTTTGATGTTCTCCGCTTCTTTGCGGGCTTCATCCAGGATTTTCTTCCCCAAGCTTTCCAGAGACTCGATATGAGACTCTATGAGACGCTTGCGGTAAAAAAAGCCCACCAGGAACCCAAGCCCCGTCATCACAACCGTGAGCACGCTGGCATACAATATATTCATGGGGGGTTCCCCTCGTTTATATAAATTCCTCACCACGGCGGGGGGTTATTCCCGGCCCGGTCAGGTAAATTGCAGGGCGGTCGGGCAAAGGGCGAGAATGGTGTTGGCAACAACAAGGGGGCGAAGGGCGTGGAACAATGGCCTGAGAGGGGCCAATGAGCCGGACTCTCTGGCCAAAAATCTTAATTAAGAACCCATGGGTTCTCTGGTGTTTCCTGGATTAACCTCCTTTCCTGTTTTTTTGGGGTGATGCCATCAGTGCCGCTGCGGTTCACCCTCATTCCTTATATTGAACCGGGTTTGACCCCGGATTAACTTCCACTTCCCTTGCCGTGCTCGCCTGACGCCTTCCCAGATTGTTTAATTATATAGCTTGCCCTTGTTTTCTCCTCCCCCAGGTTTGCCGGCCTCACGGCCCCGGGGGCGCCGATACTTTGAACACCTCCAGTTTCTGCAGCAGTTTCCGGGACCGTTCCTCGACCTCCGTTTGCAGCTGCTGATGATTCTCCTGCAGTTCCTGATAATTCTCCTGGTTTTCAAGATTCTCGAAGGCCAGGTTTAAAGCCGCTAAGATGGCCAAGTCTGCCAGAGGGCTGGTGGGAAAGGCCCGCTGCAACTCCCGCAGTTGCTCATCCACCATAAGGGCTACTGATTGGAGTTTTTCCGGGACCATGGAACTGGTCAGCGTTAAGGAACGTCCCAGTATCTCCACGGTCACTGTTTGGGGCTCTTGTGCCAAGGGTTAGGTCACTTCTCCTAAGTCGAGAATTTTGAGTCTGTTCAGGATCTTGTCAATCCTTTGACGCACCATCTCCTTCTCCCGGGTTATTTGTTCCAGAGCCGTTTCGGCTTCTTTAAGGGCTCGCTCCTTGGTGAGCAAGGCTTGTTCTTTGATGGCCAGGGTCTCCTTGAGTTCGGCGAGGGCCTGTTTGTAACTCTCGTATTGGCTGAGGATTATTTCCAGTTTCTGATCAAGCTCGGTGAACAGGTCCATTACCACCTTATCCCCCCCAGGATTTATTCTGATTGTGCTCTTGCGAGGCTAAAATGTCAAGCACTTTTCCCTGAGAAGGCCCTCAGGACATGCCTGAGATGAGCGAGGCGCGATGAGCTATGCGCTTGAAACCTGAAAACTAAAACCCAGAACCCCAAAACCCGCTGGCCCCTTCTCCCAGGAAATATGTGCAGCAATCTCAGTCATAGTGAGTGCCGTGCACGCCGCTTCTGGCGGCCATGAGCCGCCCTGCGAGGACTTTTATCGCGAAAAAGCCCGTAGGGGGCGCAATTCACTGCGCCCTCAGGGCTTGATGAATCAAGCCCCTACGAAAGATTTTCATACACGGGGGCGGCTCAAATCGGCCCATGACCGTTTTGTCACAGTTACTCATGAGCCTTTGGCTCTCTCAAAAACAAGAAAAGATTTGGTGGCACAGGTTTTCAACCTGTGCCTGGACGGGCTAGAAGCCCGTCCTACCGCGCTAAGAGATCGGGAGGGTAAGCAAGGGGCACGGCTTGCCGTGCCCTAAGGCGGTAAGCCACAATCCCCTTCTGCCTCTCTCCCAACTAACTTTCGTAACAGCTCCTCATGGGCCGGTGGCCCACCCGCAAAGCATGAAAAAGTCGGTAGGGCGGGCGTCCCCGCCCGCCTCGATTATCCGCACAGGCTGGAAAGCCGGTGCCACCCCTGAGTAACTTTT
>JBAQHL010000508.1:0-2133 GCA_049288295.1 Desulfobaccales bacterium | reverse complement strand
GCCCTCTTGCTGCAAAATTTCCTGGAGGGCTTCCCGTTGGGCCCGGTCGTCTTCAATCACCAGGATGCTGGCATGTCGTTCCATGACCATGGTAATAACATGAAGCCGTATTGGTGTCAATAATATGACATAAGGTTTTTCCTGACAAAGTTCGTTGACTTGAGTGCTTGAACCTGCTATCTTGGGGCAACCCTTGAGGAAAAAACCATTTGTTGCCAACTATCCTCTTCATATTAGGGGCTTATACATTATACGGGCTGGTGCTCATTTGGTGCCGGTGGCAAAGGTCTCGTTTCCTGGGAAGCCAGGGCAAAGGGAGACCCCGATGGCTGACATTAGTCGGAGGGGCAGGATTTCTGGGGCTTTTCCTGTTCCTGCTCTTCTGGTTGGCCCCGGCCACTCCAAACCAAAAAATGAGGCTGGCGGGCATATTAGGGGTGGCAGAAGGGGAGGATGAACTGGCCAAACAGGCGACCCTCCGGGCAGCCACGCTGCATCTCGATCAGAAGCCGCCCGGCGGCCAGCCCCCGTATGCCTTGCTCCACCCGGAGAGCCCCCCATCTCTTTTGCCTCCTGCCAAGGCTCCGGGTGGAAACCAACTCCGCAAGCCCAAGGTCAAGCTTGCGGTCCAGGAGAACGACAAGTCCAAGGCCGAGGCCCGACTGAGCAAAAAAGACAAGACCTCAGGCAAGGTTAAGGCCAAAAAGAAAAAGACTTCCTGGACCCCAGGCATGAAAACGGCGTGGATAGGGTAGAACCTCGCCCAAACCAGAGCAGTGCCTGCCGAGCCCGCCAGCAATGAGTCTTTTAACCTGTTATATCAATAGCCTGCCGTTGGGACCCTCGTGGATATCCTTTAGGACTGGGGCTTGAGCCAGTCATCTCCCAATCACACCGCCAAGATTGCCCGGGCCGCCGGGTCCATGAGCGTGGCCGTGCTTATCAGCCGCATCCTCGGACTCATCCGGGAGCAGGTCCTGGCAGCCCTGTTCGGGGCCGGCCTGACCATTGACGCCTTTGTGGTGGCCTACCGTATCCCCAACCTTCTGCGGGACCTCTTCGCGGAGGGGGCCCTGTCCAGCGCCTTTGTCACGGTGTTTTCCCAATACGACCAGCGCCATGGGGCGAAACGGGCCTGGCGCCTGGCCAATAACGTAATCCTGTGTTTCTCGTTGCTGGTGGGGGGCATAACCCTCCTGGGCATGCTGTTCGCCCCCCAGCTGGTGGGGCTCATGGTCCCGGACTTCGGCCTGGTGCCGGGGAAGCTCGAACTCACGACCACCATGACCCGGATCATGTTTCCTTTTTTGCTCCTGGTGTCTTTGGCCGCGGTGGTCATGGGCATTTTGAACAGCAAGGGCAAATTCTTTATTCCCGCCCTGTCCTCCAGTTTCTACAACATAGGCTCCATTGTGGTGGGGGTGAGCCTGGCCCTGATCCTGCCCCGCTTCGGGGTGTCCGCCATTGTGGGCATGGCCTGGGGGACTCTCGTGGGGGGGCTTTTGCAGTTTCTCATCCAGACCCCCCAGTTGCGGCGGGCGGGATATGAACCCCAGGTGGTCTGCGACTGGCGGGATGAGGGCCTCCGGCAGGTCTTCCGCCTCATGCTGCCGGCAGTGGTGGGTTTATCGGCCAGCCAGATAAATATCTTTATCAATACATTTTACGCCTCCAGTTGTGTGCAGGGGAGCGTCTCCTGGCTGAACTACGCCTACCGCCTGGTGCACCTGCCCCAGGGGCTTTTCGGGGTGGCTTTGTCGGTGGCCACCCTCCCCATGGTGTCCCGTTTTGCCGCGCACCTGGACATGGCGGCCATCAAGGACGCCTTCAGGTCCTCCCTGTCCCTGGCCATGCTGTTCACCATCCCGGCGGCGGCGGGGCTCATTGCCTTGGCGGAGCCCATCTGCGCGGTCATTTTCCAGCACGGGCGCTTTACCGCCGGGGACACCCAGCAGACGGCCGCGGCTCTCACTCTCTACAGTCTGGGACTGTTCGCCTTTGCGGGGGCCAAAATCCTGGTGCCGGTGTTTTATGCCTTAAATGACACGAGGATTCCGGTGGTGGGGAGTTTTATCACGGTGGCCGCCAACATTATCCTGATCAATCTGACCATTGCCTCCCTGGGCCACCGGG
>JBAQHL010000507.1:0-2740 GCA_049288295.1 Desulfobaccales bacterium | reverse complement strand
GGTCATGACCGACGGGGATTCATGAATGTGGTGCGCCACGTCGTGGTCCACCCGGGACTTGCCGTAGAACACCATGAACACCGCCCGGAACATGTAGAAGGCGGTGATGAAGGCCGCGGCGGTGGCGATGCCCCAGTACATCATGTGGCCGTCCACCAGGGAGTGGAAGAGGATTTCATCCTTGCTGAAGAAGCCGGCGAAGGGGAAAATGCCGCACAACGCCAGGGTGGCGATCATGAAGGTCCAATAGGTTATGGGTATGTGCTTTTTCAAATCCCCCATTTTGCGCATGTCCAGCTCGCCCGACACCGCATGGCTGATGGAGCCGGCCCCCAGAAAGAGGAGAGCCTTAAAGAAAGCGTGGGTCATGAGGTGAAAGATGCCGGCGGTGAAGGCGCCCACGCCGCAGGCCAGGAACATGTAACCCAACTGGCTCACGGTGGAGTAGGCCAGGACCCTTTTTATGTCGAACTGGGCCATGCCCATGGACGCGGCGAAGATGGCGGTGGCTGCTCCGATGATGGCCACTACCATCATGGAGACGGGGGCCAGGGTGAACAGGGCGCTGCAGCGGGCCACCATGTAAACGCCGGCGGTCACCATGGTGGCTGCATGGATCAAGGCGCTGACCGGGGTGGGGCCTTCCATGGCGTCCGGCAGCCAGGTGTACAGGGGAATCTGGGCCGACTTGCCGGTGGCGCCCACAAAGAGGAACAGGGTGATGGCGGTGATGATGCCGCTCCCCACCGGATACTTGACGGCCAGGGCGAAGACTTCCCGGAAATTGATGGTGCCGAAGGTCCAGAAAATCAGGAAGATGCCCAAAAGAAACCCGAAGTCGCCGATCCGGTTGACCACAAAGGCCTTTTTGCCGGCATCGCTGGCGGACTGCTTCTCATACCAGTAGCCGATGAGGAGATAAGAGCACAGCCCCACGCCTTCCCAGCCCACAAACATCATGAGGAAGTTGTTGGCTCCCACCAGGACCAGCATGAAAAACACGAAGAAATTGAGATAGGCGAAAAAGCGGGGGAAGCCGGGATCATCATGCATGTAACCCACAGAGTAGATGTGGATCAGAAAGCTGATGCCCGAAACCACCAGCATCATGATGAGGGCCAGGGGGTCCACCAGGAAGCCCACCGAGGCCTTAAACGAGCCGGAGGTGATCCAGGTGTAGACCGGCACCTCCACAGGGCGGGCGTTTACCGGCAGATTCACATACTCGTAGAAGATGGCCAGGGTGAGGGCAAAGCTCAAACCCACCATGGAGGCGCCGAGGATCCCCACCGTGTTCTTGGGGAGCCTATGCCCCATGAGGCCGTTGATAATGAAGCCCACGAGGGGGAAAACCGGGATTAGCCAGACATACTCGATCATGGGTATTGCCTCACCACTTGAGGATGTTCAGGTCGTCCACATACACTGTGGCCCGCTGGCGGAAGATGGCCACCACCAGGGCCAGGCCCACCGCCACTTCGGCCGCGGCCACGGTCAACACGAAGAAGACGAACATTTGGCCGTCCACGGCTTTGAAGTGATCGGCAAAACCGATGAAGGCCAGGTTGACGGCGTTCAACATCATCTCCAGGCACATGAGGATGATGAGGATGTTGCGCCGGATAAGGACCCCGATCGCCCCCAGGGCAAACAGGGCCACGCTTAGACCCAGGACATATGGCAGTGGCACGACCATGGTGAAAACTCCGTTTTCGCTAAAAGCTATAGCCTTCTACCGCAACTTGCTCTTCGACAACACCACCGCGCCCACAATGGCCACCAGGAGAAGCACGCTGGTGAACTCAAAGGGAAGCAGGTAGTCGGTAAACAGGAGCTTGGCAATGGACTCGGTGTTCCCGAGGCCGGGAGGGGCCGCAGGTCCGGGGGGCAACTGCACCCGGGACAGGCCATAGGATAAATAGAACGCCGCCACCAGGCTTAATATGATGCCCGCCACCTTCTGGCCCGAATAAGGTGTCTTGGTCGGTTCTTCAGGCTGCCTGAGGTTCAGGAGCATGATGACAAAGAGGAACAGGACCATGATGGCGCCGGCGTACACGATAATCTGGATGGCCGCGATGAACTCAGCATTCAGCAGGAGGTAGATGCCGGCCACCGCAAAGAAATTGACGATGAGCCAGAGGGCGCTGTGCAGGGGATTTGTCTGAAAGACCACCAAAACCCCGGCGATTAGGGCTACCGCAGCCAATCCGAAGAAAAGAAGCTCCATCCCTATGCCTCCCTAAAGCCAATCCGTAGTCCGCATTTGGGACTTGGCCTGGGTCAGCTTGTCGATGTCGTAAATCAACACGCTTTTGTTGTATTGGGCCAACTCGTACAGGTTATTCAGCTTAATGGCGGCCTTGGGACAGGCCTCCTGGCAGAAACCGCAGAAAATGCAGCGGGTCAGGTCGATGACGAACCGCACCGGATATTTCTCGTGATATTCCCCTTCCGCGGGCTCAATTTCCGTGATGGCGTTGCTGGGGCAGACCACTTTGCACAGGGTGCAGGCCACGCAGCGGCGATCCCCTTCTTCGCTCACCACCAATTCCGGATGGCCCCGGAAGCGGGGATAGACCTGCCGCTTTTCCTCCGGATACTGGATGGTAATGGGCTTGCTGAAGCAATACCTGAGTGTAGTGGCCAGACCTTTAAGTAACGGTATCAGCATGAACTACCCCTTCAAAAACAGGATGACCATGGCGGTGATCACGATGTTCGCCAGCGCCAGGGGCAA
>JBAQHL010000506.1:0-2295 GCA_049288295.1 Desulfobaccales bacterium | reverse complement strand
GCATAAAGCAACGAGGTCAGGATGAGGAAAATTGAGCTCAATCCTTTTTATATTAGATATAACAGTATGTTAGCTTGATGGCATGTTCTTTGTATTATATCCAAGTACCATAAAGATAAATACAGGAGGCCATCATGAGATTTCTTGAAAAGTGGCAGGCTGTTTGGATGGCGGCGACTTTTGCTGAGGCCGGTGAACCTGAAACCGCCCGGGAAATTTACCAAAGCATCCATAAGCGTTCTGATGAAAGAGTAACTGACCGGCAGCGCCCCACCCCGCGGCAGAATATCTACCGGACGTAATTCAATACCAGGAAAGCGTGGCTATCATGGTCTTCAAACGATTCCGAGAGTTCCTGAAAGGTTGGCGCAAGCCTCATAAGCCTGCCGAAGTGGAGGTGAAGAGGCAGCGCCACCTGGGAGCGGATTACGAGGAGGCCATGCTGGCTGTAACCTTTGCCGAAGCCGGGGTCCCTGAAGAAGCCATCTTGTTGACCCGGCGGGAAAAACGCAAGATTCTCGTGCTTGGCCAGGAAGACAGCTTCACCGAAGCCATAACGGAGTATGCCACGCTTTTGGCCGAGCGCCTGGGTTATGGGTTGATCGCCTTAAGTGTGGGTAATACATCCGGAAAATTTTTGTCCCCTTTCGGGCACCACCTGCGGGACCAGTTTCGCGGTCAGGCCCAGGAGGCCGCCGCGGTGCTTGGGAAAAAAGCGGCCCAAAAGAATATCCCCTTCACCCATGTGGTGAAATTCGGTGATGTCAGTAAGGCCGTGGAAGAAATCAATAAAGAATACCGCCGGATTGAATTGGTGATCACCGATTCCCCGGCCAGACGCCAGGAATTGCACGCTCGGCTGAATGTGCAGGTGTTTGGATTAAAGATTCATCAATAAAGGAGAAATGGTAATGCCTAAACTTGCCCTGCAGAAAAGAAAGAAAGCCCTGAAAGCTACCATCATTTACGGTGCCATCACCACTGCCATGTTTCTCGCCGTATTCCTGAATCAGGACACCGTGATGACCTATTTTACCAAAGGAGGGGTCTACGCGGTGCTGCCGGTGCTGACCGCCTTTGCCTTCTCCTTTGCTCACGGGGCCTTCACCGGAAATTTCTGGTCGGCCATGGGTATTGAGGCGTCCAAGAAGGTGACCAGGATCGAACTCCCGGCCACCAAGCCGGCCAAAACGGTCCGTCCCCGTCCCCGGGTTCATATGCAGGCTTAAGGGTCACCGACTGGAATCGGCAATGGACCATAATCTATGACCTGATCCCGCCGGGCCTTGGCCCGGTGGGACCTGTATAAGCAACACCAAATACATAAGGCAGCACCAATCACAGGAGGTTTTCAATGCCAGGGGTAGAACAAGTCGCCTTCCTTGACCTGAGTTTATATTCGTACATTTTCCTTTTTATCTTGGGCTTCATCGGGGGTTTGGTCAGCGGCTTCATCGGCTCCGGCGGCGCCTTTGTCCTGACCCCCGGGATGATGACCCTGGGCGCCTCGGGGGCTGTGGCCGTGGCCAGCAACATGTGCCACAAATTCCCCAAGGCCATGGTGGGAGCCTACAAACGCTATAAATACGGTCAAGTGGACCTGAAGATGGGTCTCATCATGGCCGCCAGCGCTGCCGTTGGAGTTTTGGTAGGCATAAAAATCCAGGAGCGTATCCTGGCTGCCTGGGGGGAGGCGGGCTCCAACCTCTATATTAGTCTGTCCTTTGTCATTGTGCTGGTGGTGGTGGGCCTGTATGTCTTCCGGGACGCCTTGCAACTGAAAAAGAGCGGTGCCGAAGCAAAGATCACCAAGCTGGCGCAAAAGCTGCAAAGTATCAATCTGCCCCCCATGATTCACTTTAAGACCGCCAATGTCAGGATTTCCCTGTGGTTTACCTTCCCTGTGGGTTTTTTCACCGGCATGTTGGCGGCCACCATTGCGGTGGGGGGCTTCATCGGCGTCCCCGGCATGATGTATGTGGTGGGGGCCAGCGCCCTGGTGGCCTCGGCCACCGAGCTCGTCATCGCCTTTGTCATGGGCTTCACCGGCTCCGTTAAATGGGGCATCCTGGGCATGATTGATATCCGGATGGTCCTGGTCATCCTGGGCGGCTCCCTGTTCGGCGTGCAGCTTGGCGCCATCGGCACCACCTATGTCAAAGACTACATGGTCAAGTTTGTCATGAGTGTCATCATGCTCATCGTTGCCGTCAGCCGGGGCCTGGCCATCCCGAAGTATCTGACGCAGCTCAATCTTATGACCATGGGCAAACAGACCTTAAGCATCCTTGACAC
>JBAQHL010000505.1:0-2794 GCA_049288295.1 Desulfobaccales bacterium | reverse complement strand
GGGCAAGGAACAGATTCAGACCCTGGCCAAAATCGTCACCTACGCCATTTTGATCAACGTGTTTTTCTTCTTCTGTGAAGTGTTCACCGTGTTCTACAGTCAGATTCCGGATCACATGCTCCACTTCCAGTATCTCTTCCAGGGAATCGACGGCAAGGCCCGCCTGGTGCCCTGGATGTGGTTCGCCCTCACCGGCATGACGGTGGCCGGCCTCCTCATGGTGTCCCCCAAGATTCGGGAAAACGAGACCACCCTGGCCATGGTCTGCGGCTTGATAATCATCACCACTTATATCGACAAGGGTCTGGGACTTATGACCGGCGGTTTTGTGCCCAATCCCCTGGAGAGGGTCGTGGAATACTGGCCCACCGTGCCGGAGTTCCTCATCTCCCTGGGGGTTTACTCCATCGGTTTTCTCGTCCTCACCGTTCTCTACAAGGTCGCGGTGTCGGTGAAGGAGGAGATCAAGGCCTAGTAAGGTTTTCTCTTTTCTGTCTGGTATAAAAATACAGGCGCCGCCTCATTAACATGGGGCGGCGTTTTTTTGGCTATAAGCTTTAGAAATCTGCTGTAGGTCGTAGGGCGGGAAAGCGCAGCGCATCCCGCCTTCAGGCGTTCGGCCCAACCGGATGGCGGGCATGGAGGCCCACCCTACCAATCTTTTCATATTTTCATCTCGTCCCCAAGCTCCTGCTTGGGGACGCTCTTGGAAGCCAGGCTCTGCCTGGCCTCAGCACCTTCACGTATCGGGGTTGCACCTTGGGTGCAAAGCAAAGCTTTGCGTTCATAGGGGTTCCCAAGCGGGAGATTGGGAACCAGAAACAAGTCTTCTGGTCAAAGCTTAAAGCTTATGGCTTACAGGTTAAAGCTTCCTATGCCCCCTCCAGCCCCGCCACCCCCTCCCAGTCCGGCGGTGGGGGCGCTTCATGGTAGCGCCGGCAGCGCTGCAAATACAGGGTGGCCGGACCGTCTTGCGGCTTGAGGCGGATGACCTCTTCAAAAAGCAAGGCCGCCTGCCGCCAATCCCGCCTCAGGTAGGCAGCCCGCCCCTCCTCAAAGGAAGAAAGCCAGAGAGGTCTGGGATCCCCCGGCGCCGACCACACCAGTTCATAGATAGTTACAGGCTGCAACCGGCCCCGCACCTGGGCCAGGTCCAGTTCCCGCAGAAGAAAACCGTCGCCCGCCAGTGAGCGGGTGGCGCCGCTCAAAATGAGATGGGTGCCATAGATTTGATTCATCTCCTGCAGACGGTGGGTCAGGTTCACCGTGTCCCCCATGATGGTGTAGTTGAAACGCTCCCGGGAGCCCACGTTGCCGGCCATCACCAGACCGGAATGCAGCCCCAGGGAGAGCCCCAGGAAGGGCTGGCCCCTGGCCTGCCGCTCCCTGAGATCCTCGTCGATGCGGCGCTGCATGGCCAGGGCCGCATAACAAGCCCGGCGGGCATGATCGGCACTGGGCAAAGGGGCGCCCCACACCGCCATGAGGCGCGAGTCCATATATTTATCGAGGGTGCCGCCGTGGGCCAGGATAATATCGGTGAGGGGGGTGAAATAATCACTCAAGAGGTTGACCAGATCCTTAGGAGCCATGCCCTTGGAGGTCTCGGCAAATCCGGCCAGGTCGGCAAACATCACCGTGGCTTCCAGTTCCTCCCCGCCCAGTTTGAAGCGCTCCGGATGAGCTATGAGGGCCTCCACCACCTCCTGGGGGACATAGTGGGTGAAGGCCTGGTGCAGCCAGCGTTTCTCCTGGAGGCCGGAGACATGGTGGGTGAAGAGGTTGATGCCGTAAATCAGGGTTAGACCTGCGCCCAGCAAAACCGGCTGGATCCAGACATGAAAGAAGCACAGGGCCAGCCAAGCCCCCAGCACCAGGGCGAGCCCCAGGGAGACCAGGAGGGCCAGGCTGGCTCCGGGGGTGAGCCGAGCCGACAGCAGGCTGAAAGCCAGGAGCACCCCGAGATACAGGGCGGCCCGGGCTCCCCAGGAGAGCTCCTTACCCCAGGTGCCGGTGAGCAGGTTGTTGATGATATTGGCCTGGATTTCCACACCGGACATGTAGCCCCGGGAAGCCCCTCGATACGGAGTCAAAAAAGCGTCAACCTGCCCCTGGGAAAGGGGGGCGTCCTCTATCATACGGCCCACCAGGACAACCCGGTCCTGTATGCTTTCCCCTGGCAGCTCTTGATCGCCTAAAACCAGGTAATAGGAAATGTTATCCAGGTGCTGGGGGGGCCCGGCATAGCGGATCAAGCCGCTGAAGTCGGGGGGGAAGGAAAGGTCCGGTTTTAAAAGGCGCAGCACCTCATCAGCCAGGGTTTTTTGGCCGGCGAGGGCAAGGGAAAAGTGCCGCACCACCCCATCAGGGTCAGGGGTGAGAAGGCTCACCCCCAGACCGCAAGCCCCGGCGCTGATGGGCTCCAGGGGGTTGAGGATGATCTGCCGTGAAAACAAGGGGTCCTGGGTTGACTCGATTAACCGGGCCAGGATTACTTTGCCGGATTTTTTGACGGCTTCGGCGAGGAGGCGGTCGTCCTCGGGGGTGCTCGGTTCCCCGAAAAAAACATCAAAAACAATGAGGGCCGCGCCCGCCTTGGTGAGGCGGTCAATGAGGCGGGCGTGGTAGCGCCGGGGCCAGGGCCAGTCAAGCTCCATAGCGCGGAATGAGGGACTGTCGATGCCCACCAGGACAATCTCCCGGGGGGGCGGGGAGGC
The DNA here is from genome assembly GCA_049288295.1 of Desulfobaccales bacterium. Taxonomy (GTDB): domain Bacteria; phylum Desulfobacterota; class Desulfobaccia; order Desulfobaccales; family 0-14-0-80-60-11; genus JBGSLA01. The sequence continues at coordinate 77 of JBAQHL010000505.1, read as the reverse complement.
CGGCTGCAGGCGGCAGCACAGGTCCAGAATGGCGTTCTCCAGCGTGCGGCCCAGGTCCTGGGCGGCCAGGGCCATCA
>JBAQHL010000504.1:0-2748 GCA_049288295.1 Desulfobaccales bacterium | reverse complement strand
ATCTGCCGCCGTCCAAAACCACGACGTTATCCGCCACCCCCATGACCAACTCCATGTCATGCTCCACCAGGAGCATGGTTTTCCCCTTTTGCCGAAGCAGACGCAGAAGTCCGGCAATTTCCGCAGTTTCCTCGGGATTGAGGCCCGCCACCGGCTCGTCCAATAAGGCCAGGACCGGTTGGCAGACAAAGGCCCGGGCCAGTTCCACCCGCTTTTTGTCGCCATAGGGCAGCACCCCGGCGGGCAGGTCCATTTTGCCGGCCAAACCGAAGAGGTCCAGGGCCTCCAGCGCCAGAAGTTTGAGCCGCCTTTCCTGATGGCGCAGGCCCGGGGGCCTGAGGAGCGCCTGCCACAGAGAATCTTTGGCCTGGACCGTCAGGCCGCAGAGCACGTTGTCTAACACGCTCAAACGGGGAAAAAGCCTCAGGTTCTGGAAGGTCCGGGCAATACCCAGGCGTGCCACCTGATGGGCCGGAAGCCCGGCCAGATCGGTCCCGTTGAACCAGATGACCCCCTGATCCGGCGGCAGCACCCCGGAGAGGCAGTTGAGCAGGGTGGTTTTGCCCGCGCCGTTGGGGCCGATGAGCGCGGTCAATTGCCCCGGGGCCACGTGGAAACTCACCTTCTGCAAGGCCGGCACGCCGCCGAAGTTCTTGCTCAACCCCGATATCCGGAGCAGGAAATTTTCTTCCTGGTTGTTCCCTTCACCCGGTTGGGGAAAAGGGGCAGTCTGAGAGGGAATATTCATTTGTTTTGAAGGGTGTCGAGCTTTGAGTTTCAACAGGGTGCGTCTTACGCACCAATTTTGGCGCGCAAGACGCGCCCTACAAAGAACATTCTCAGAACAGAGGGCCCATGAGCCGTTGGCTGTCTCAAAATCATGAAAAGATTGGTAGGGCGGGCCTCCGTGCCCGCCAGCCGGTTACCTCGAGCGTTTGCAGGCGGGATACGCTGCGCTTTCCCGCCCTGCGCTTTATTTGAACTTGGTGGCACAGGTTTTAAACCTGTGATAGGACGGGCTGGAAGCCCGTCCTACCGGTCCCAGGATTGAACTTTTCCTAACAGTTCCTCTTGGGCCTGCGGCCCACCCGTAACTGAGAGGGAATATTCATTTGTGCCGAAATCAGACCCGGCGGGCCGCCTCCCGGGCCAGGCGACGCCGGGCCAGGAAGATGCGCACCTGATCCCAAATCCCCGTGACAAAACCCTGGGGCAGAACCATGAGAATCAGGACCAAAATCAAACCATGGATGATGTCAAAGTAATTTTCCAGTGATTCCAAAAAGTAGGGCAGGATGACCACAAAGCCCACCCCGAAAAGGGTCCCCCAGATGGAACCGAGCCCTCCCACCACCACCATGATGACCAGGTCCAGGGATTTGAAAATGCTGAACGCGTCCGGGTTGACGTGGCCAAAGTAATGGGCGTAAAGGCTCCCGGCCACCGAGGCCATCACCGCGGAGAGCATGAACACCCGCACCTTGTCCCGGCGCACGTCCACCCCCAGGCAGGCGGCGGCCACCTCATCCTGGGCCAGGGCGGCCAGGCCCCGGCCCACGCCGGTGCGCACCAGGTTGAGGCACAGGGTCAGGGCTATGAGGGCAAAGGTCCATACCAGGTAATAAAACTTGAGTTCGGTGTTGAAGCTGATGCCGCCGAGAGCAAGGGGGGGAATGCCCGACAGGCCGCTAGGCCCCCCGGTGACCTCGTCCCACTGCACGAAAATGATGTGCACCGCGTAGTTAAAGCCGAGGGTGGCCATGGCCAGGTAATGGCCGTAGAGTCTCAGGGTGGGGACGCCGATAACCAGGGCCACCAGGCCCACGACCCCGGCCACCAGCAATATGGTGGGCCAGGGGGGGAAATGATAGGTGGCCGTCAGAATGGCGGAGCCGTAAGCCCCCAGCCCGAAAAAGGCCGCGTGTCCCAGGGAGATCTGGCCGGCATAGCCGGTGAAGAGGTTCAGCCCCAGGACCACAATGACAAAAAGGCCGATGAGGTTCAGGATGCTGAGGATAAACGGGTTGACCAACTGCAGGGGAGCCGCCAGCAGGAGGACTGCCAGGCCGATGACGGCGAGGCCGGTCAGATGCCGCTGCACAAACAACTGGGTTCGCTCAAAAACTCCCTTGGCCACAACCCTTCACCTTCCCTGCCTCACGCGGCCGCGGCTTTTATGCCGGTGAGAAAGGCCTGCACGTTGGTTTCGCAAAAGCGAGGGGGGGATTTTTCCCGAATGATCTCTTCAAGCATGGCGTCCCGGCAGAACAGAAGATTTCTCCCCGCCGCAAAGCCCAAGACAATGAGGTTGGCCGCCACCGCCGGCAATCCTGAATGAGCCGCCAGACCCAGGGCATCCACCTTAAGGTAGTTCCCCTGCACGGCGCTGTTGACGACCAGGATGCCGCCCGGTTTCAGGTAATGCCGATGCACCGCCAGGTTTTTTTCATAGAGAAACAAGCCCACATCCGCGGCCCCCGCGGGAATAAGGGGCCCGCGGAAGGAACCTACCTTGACCATGGAGATGATGGTGCCGCCCCGCTGCGCCATGCCGTGGGTCTCGGAAGCGATGACCGGCAGGCCCGATGCCAGGGCGGCCTCTGCCAACAACCGGGTCAGGGTCACTGCACCCTGCCCCCCCAAACCGCTTATGATGATTTGCTGTCTCATGTTTTTCAGGTTTGTTGCAGGCGGGGATAGCCCCGCCTGCAACAAAAACAAGTTTTAGTTGGGGGGAGGGCCAGGGAG
>JBAQHL010000503.1:0-2579 GCA_049288295.1 Desulfobaccales bacterium | reverse complement strand
TGGTCTACAAGCTGGAAGGGAGCAGCACCTATCTCCACCGCCTTTGGGAGGAGTTGCAGGTTGCGGCTGCCTTTCCTGACTGGCACCCCCAGCATTTTCTCGACACGGCCGAAATGACCCATGCCTTTGCCATCGCCTATGATTGGCTGTTTTCATCCTGGACTGAGCCGCAAAGACGCTTCCTTCAGGAGGCCATCCGGGAAAAGGGACTCAAACCCGCGCTCCTGGCCTATGAGGACAGGGAAAAAATCGGTTGGTGGGCCGCTTCGGCCTTCAACTGGAATCTGGTGGTGAATAGCGGCATGGGCCTGGGCGCTCTGGCGGTATTGGCTGAGAAACCGGAGGTCGCCTCCTTGGTCCTGGAGAAGGCCCTGGGCTCCCTGCCCCTGGCCTTGGCCAAATTCAGTCCTGACGGTGGTTCCCATGAAGGCCCCTTATACTGGGGGTATGGCACCTTCTATCTTTCCATTTTTGTGGCAGCCCTGGAGTCGGCCCTGGGGAGCGACCTGGGCTTGAGTGGGGCGCCTGGCTTTGCCGAAACCGGGTTTTTCCCCCTGTACCTCACCGGACCCACCGGGAAGACCTTCAATTATGCCGACAGCCCCGAACAAATCCCCTGGATGGCCCAACTCGGCTGGCTGGCCAGGAAGTTCAAGGAACCTCGCTTTTCCCGGCTTGACCTCGGTTCCCTGCGCCCCCATGCCCTGGACTTTTTCTGGCGGGACTTTGCTGCCCTGGCCACCCCCCCTGGCCATTTGCCCTTGGACAAATATTTTCGGGGGGTGGAAGTGGTAACCATGCGCAGCCGCTGGCATGATGACCAGGGGATCTTTGTGGCTTTAAAGGCCGGGGACAACCGGGCCGGACATGCCCACCTCGATCTCGGCACTTTTGTGCTCGATGCCCAGGGCCAGAGATGGGCCATGGATTTGGGGCCGGACGATTATGATTTGTCCGGTTATTTCGGCCGTTCCCGTTGGGATTACTACCGGGTCCGGGCGGAAGGTCACAACACCCTGGTGATCAACCCGGGGAACTCCCCCGATCAGGACCCCGCAGCTTCGGCCCGTATCAGCCGGTTTCACTCCTCGCTTGACCGGGCCTGGGCTATCGCCGACTTGACCCCGGCCTATGCCCGCGACGCCCAGAAGGTTTGGCGCGGCCTGGCCCTGGTGAACCGGCGTCAGGTGTTGATCCAGGATGAAATCGAAACCCGCCAGGCTTCAGAGATCTGGTGGTTCCTCCACACCAGGGCCGAAGTTAAGCTGGCCAGTGACCGCAAAAGCGCTATTCTTGAGCAAAACTCCCGGCAATGGCAAGTGCGCCTGCTGCAGCCGGAGAATGCCACTTTTGAGCTGCGCAAAGCCCATCCTTTGCCCTTAAGCCCTCATCCCCTCATCCAGGGGGATAATTCCCTGGTGCAGAAACTGGCCATCAACCTGAGGCAGGTGAAGGATCTAAGACTGGTGGTCTGGCTGGCGCCCCTGTCAGCCGGGGACGGCAATCCGCCCCATCTCCCTAAAGTTATGCCCCTCTCGGACTGGTAATATAAAAGGGGGAAAGCCCAATCCCCCCTGGTTCATCCCCTGAAATTCTGCGTCGAGCAGGAGGTCTCCCCTGCAGAACCAAGACCGGGCGTCTGGTTCACAGGATTTCCCCTAGCTCTCACCTTTTGCTATCAAAGTTCCACCTGGGTCCCCAATTCCACCACCCGGTTGGGCGGGATGCCGAAGTAGGTCGACACATTCCAGGCGTTTCGGGAGAGGAAGGCGAACAGCCCTTTGCGCCAGCCGGACATGCGGCCCTCGCCGCTGGTGAGGAGGGTTTCCCGTCCCACGTAAAAGGTGGTGGAAAAAATGTCCATCTCCAGGCCCTGGTCGCTGGCTATCTCAATAATTTCCGGCACGCTGGGGGTTTCCATGAACCCGTAGGAGGCCACCACCCGGTGAAAACCCAGGCCCAGGTTGGTGATGGTCAACCGTTTCTTCCGGGAAACAAAGGGCGTGTTGGTGGAACCAATGGACATGAGGACCACCCGCCGGGGTAGAGACTCAGTGTGTTTCAGCAGGTGCAGCATGGTGATGGGGATACCCACCGGGGAGATGGCCAGAAAGACGCCGGTGCCGGGGGTGCGGATCAGTTTGAACTCTTTGATATCCTTTAAAATAACTTCTACGGGAATCCTGGCGTCCTCATATCTTTTGGCCAGGAGGGTCCGGCCGTCCCGCCAGGTGATCATGACCAGGGTGAGAATGGCGGCCACCGTCACCGCAAACCAGCCGCCGTCCACAAACTTGAGGAGATTGGCCCCGAAATAGGACAGATCAAAAAACAGAAAGATAGCCGCGGGCAACAGGGCCTTCCACAGGGGCCAGCCCCAGTTATAGCGGGTAACATAATAGTAAATGAGGGTGGTGATGCCCATGGTGCCGGTCACCGCTATGCCGTAGGCCGAGGCCAGGCGGCTCGACTCCTTGAAGGCCAGGGCCAGCCCCAGGCAGCCGATCATCATCACGGTGTTCACCCAGGGCAGGTAGATCTGCCCCTTGGTTTCGCCGGAGGTATGGACAATGTGGAGG
>JBAQHL010000502.1:0-3488 GCA_049288295.1 Desulfobaccales bacterium | reverse complement strand
CTTTAAAGGCGTCGCTTTCCCGGTCGAGATTGGAAAAACGTGCTTCAAATTCCCCCATTCATAGAGGCCGAGATACTGTTGGCGGCGGTCTATCAAAATATATTTCTCATTATTGGCCGCACCAGATAGATATTCCGGCAGAATTTTCGGCTCGATGGAATAGTCGAGAGGGACAAATATCCTGTTTCTGTCGGTGCTCATATTGCCAGGCCCGTTCATTACCAGGAGATAGTGAGTTTTATTGACGAGAGCAATCCTGTCCTGAACCTCAACGGGTTTTTTCTTTAAGGAAGGTATGGAATAGACAAATGATCTTATGGTCTCACCATCTCTCAGTTGGACTTCTACGCACGGCACGCCATAGACAAATGTTACCTGTCCTGTAGCCATTCTTCCTTGTTTTGCCAAATCCTTATAAATAGGATTATCTTCGTCAATTATTTGGGCCTGAACTGACAGACTCCAAAGGAGCACTGCAATAAAGGCCTTACTTAAAAGAAGCATTGCTTTCATAGGGTTCCTTCCGGTTCATTGCACAAAAAAGGCTGAAAACCTCTTCGGATATTTTTTGAAGGGGCCTGGTGAATCCATACTACACATCAACAATCGCCAAAAACGCAGAAATTCTTAAATGGCGCCCGAAGACCGCCAAACAGGCCATATCTGAGCAGCCGCTTGGCCCAGTCTGCCCCTCCGCTTGGTTATCATTTAATTGGAGACAATATAATGACTTGCGGGCGGGATTCAAGGGGTCTGGCCGAAAAAAACACGCCTCCTGGAGCAGAGGCCTTAGGCGGGAAAGCGCTATTATCGCTTCCCAGATATATCTTTTAAAAAATCTAAGGTAGGGCGGGCCTCCGTGCCCGCCACTCAAGGCGGCCAGGGACGGCCGCCCTATCAGAATCTGCTTAGTTCTTCTATGGAAGAAACGGTGCCAATTTTTTTTCCCTCGTTCCCAAATTGTACTTGGGAACGCCCTGGATGCCAAGCTCAGCTTGGCTCCTAATAGCGTTTCCAAGCAAAGCTTGGGAACGAGAAGAATTAATCCAGGGATTTGATGATGTCCGCCAGGTAACCGGTGATCTCCCGGCTGCCTGCCAAAATGGCCAGGTACACGGACCAGGCGTCAGGCTGGCCGGAGGTGTCCATCATGTCGGTTTCGTGGGCCGTTTCCGAACGGAACCAGGTATCGGTGAGCTTCTGGCATTCCCCCAGGACATAAGCTTTCAAGGAGGGGTCGTTCACCTCAAAAATATCCACCAGGGCCCGCATGAAACCGGTGAGCTGGGAAAAAAGGTTGTTGACCGCGAAAAAATCCTGGTCGGAAAGGATGGCCCCGTGATTGGCCTTGTAGCGCAAATGATCCGCCAGACTCCCGACCCTGGCGGCCATGAGCTCCAGGTTGGTGAGGATTTTCTGGAACTTGAGGGCGTAGGGCTTTTCGGCCGGGGGACCCTTCTCCAGGGTCTTTTCCACCTTTTCGAAGAAAGGATCTACGTCCAGGGTAAAATCTTCCCGCAATCTGGCCATTTCTTCCAGCTTGGCCTGGCTGTGCCGGTTGAAGGCGTGCCGGGCCGCAGCGATCATGAGACGGATGGTGTCCACCAGGGGACAGAGAGCCTTGACCTGGTCCTGGAAGGCCTTCTCCCGCTGTTCTTCTCCCATGAGGTTCTTCCTTTTCTTTATAGATTAGCCCGTTTGTCCCCAAAAGCGGCGTGTTTGGGGCACAGGCCGGCAGGCCCGCGCCATCGTTTGATTGCAGCCTGATATGATGAGGGGAAAAGTGATGAAAGCGCAGGATGATCCGGCAAACACATCATTGTGATAATACTTATATATAAACTGGATGGGGGAAGGCTAACAGCAACCGCTGGCTTTCCTTCCTCCCATCCAGATTGTCAAGAGGGCTGAACCCGGTAATCACAAATTGGCAAACATAACCGCCCGCTCCTGCCGGGCGCATTTGGCGCAAAGTTTACGAAGCACCGATTTCCCAATGGCCTCATCACTGCGATGGGTGACATAGTCCAGATAACGGCTGGGGGGCAGAGGCTCCCCACAGGAAGGACAGTGGGCCTCTTCCAGGTGGTTGAGGACCGTGCCGCACAGACGCACCTCCCGGTAGTCCGGGCCTTCCACGTAATCGATGGCCTGGGTGGGACACGCCAGGGCGCAGGCCCCGCAGGCAATGCAGGTGTTGGCCGCCTGGGGATAATCGGTGAGCACCCGCTCGGTGGTGGTAATCTGGGAAAATTTCAGGGCATGCACCCGCATACGATGGCAGGTGCGCTCACACGTGCCGCAGCGGATGCAGATATCGCAACGCAGGCAGCGCTGGGCTTCCTTGATGGCCTGGGCGTCGGAATACCCAAGCTCCACGGGCATAAAGGTGCTTTTCCGCAGTTCCACGTCCAGCATGGGGACGGGAGTGCGGTGATTGGCGATCTTTTCCGGAGCCGGGATGGTCTGGAAGGGGACTTTGCGGCGCTTTTGCGCGGTCATCACCAGGGCCGGACTGGTGGTCCCGGTAATAAAATGATCGATTTCAGCCGCCGCCTGTTTGCCGGCAGCTATGGCTTCCACCACCGTGGACGGGCCGGTGACGGCATCGCCCCCTGAGAAGATGTCCTTAATTTTGGTGCAGGTGCTGTTGGGCTGGGTGACGATGGTGCACCAGGGGGTGGTTTCCACCGGGGGTTCGGGGAAAGGACAGAAATCCGGCTGCTGGCCGATGGCGGTGATGACGGCCCCGGCCTCGATATGGAAATTGCTCTCCGGCACCGAAATGGGACGCCGGCGGCCGCTGGCATCCGGCCGCCCCAACTCAGCCCGCAGGCATTCCAGATGAGTGACCTGGCCGTTTTCGCCGCCGATCTTGATGGGCACGGTGAGGAAATGAATCTGCACCCCCTCGTCCAGGGCCTGCTCCACTTCTTCGGGGTGGGCCGGCATTTCCGTCTGGGTGCGCCGGTAGGAGACGTGCACCTCGGAACAACCCAGGCGCATGCAGGTGCGGGCCGCGTCCATGGCCGCGTTGCCGCCGCCGATAATCACCACCTTGTCTGCGGGTTTTTCCTTTTTCCCCAGGTAGATATTGCGCAGGAAGGAAATGACGTCGTGAACCTGGGGATAATCGGCTTCCCCTTCGATCTTCAACTTGTACCCCAGGTGAGCGCCGATGCCCATGAAAATGGCTTCGTATCCCTGGGCCCGCAGCTGATCAAAGGTGATGTCCTGCCCCACGGCGACGCCCGTCTTGATTTCCACTCCCAGGGACTTGATGAGGCGAATTTCTTTGCTCACCACGTCCCGGGCCAGCCGGTAATCAGGAATGGCTGCCATTAACAGGCCGCCCGGCTCTTTGAGCGCTTCAAACACCGTCACCTGGTAGCCCCGTAGCGCCAGAAAGTAGGCGCAGGAGAGCCCGGCGGGGCCAGAGCCCACCACCGCCACTTTATGGCCGTTGGCCGGGGCTGGTTGGGGCGGAA
>JBAQHL010000501.1:0-3817 GCA_049288295.1 Desulfobaccales bacterium | reverse complement strand
GGGCTACCCGGACCGCCGGCTGGTGGCTGTCTTTGAGCCCCGCACCAACACCTCCCGCCGGGCCATTTTCCAGGAACCTTACGCCCAGGCCTTTGATGAGGCCGACCTCACCATCGTCCGGGAACCTCCCGACCTTTGGAAAGCCCCCGAAGATGACCGCTTCTCCTCGGCGCAGCTGGTGGCCGACCTGACCGCCCAGGGGAAACGGGCCTTCTCTTTCCCCGATACCGGCGAGCTTCTAGAGGGCCTCCTCCCTCTCCTCCAGGAAGGTGACCTGGCCCTCATCATGAGCAACGGCGACTTCGACCACCTGGTGCCGCGGCTATGCCAGGCCTTGGGGGCGGGATAAAAGATGTGGGGGAGAGGGCTAAGGGTCAGGGACCCTTACCCCCTCCCCCACAATTTTCCCTACACCTCCACCGGCTGGTAGCCGCCAGGGGTGATGGTGGCGTAATAATAAGGCGGGCCCACTTCTTCCTTGGCCGCAGTCTGCTTTTCCAGGAAATCCTTGCTCATGGCCAGAAGATCGGTGAGGGGGGGATTGGCGGTCAGGGTCTTGAAAAGACGCATTTCCATGCCCAGGTTTCTGGGCATCACCACCTGGTTGGTGACGGGAATGACCTGCAAGGGCTCGTTTTCTTCGCTCCCCAGGAGGTACAGTCTGTAGCCGGGAGGCGGGTAGTGGGTGGCAAAGCCTGCCAGGATGAAGTATATCCGCCGGAAGCCCTCGGGTTCCGGCCCGTGCGTTTGGAGATACTGTGCGTATCCCCGGCTGAGAAATTCCAGGGCGAATTCCACTATGTAGTCCAGGTCATCAAGCCCCCGGCGTTGGCCGATGGCGTGGCGCAGGCCCAGGGTCAGGGGGACGCTCACCCCGGCCCCGCCGCTTAACATGGCGGCCCATCTCCCCATCGGAAAGAGCTTTTCCACAAAGAAAACCTCCGCCCGTCCCTCTTCCGTAAATCGGGTGGCCCGGCTGTCAGTGGCCAGCACCAGACCATGGTTGTCAAAGGCCGCCAGGGCCTGGGTCATAAGATTCTCCTTTTAAGACCTCTTACTCGAGACTTCAGCGAAAGTCCCAAACCTTGTCATTCTGAGGGAGAGAATCGACCGAAGAATCTCATAACCTATTGAAAAACAACATAAATCTTTTCGCTCAGGATGACAACGATGCTTCTCGCAGTCGTTCACGGTCCTTTGGACCACCCAAAATTATGAAAATTGATGTAGGGTGCGTCTCATGCGCCGAAATTGGTGCCTAAGACACACCCTAATTTAAGCTTTTTGTGGCAGTTCCTCACGAACCCGTGGCCCACCCGTATAGCCTGAAAAGTCGGTAGGGCGGGCGTCCCCGCCCGCCAAAACCACCAATAATGGCGCCTAGGACGCAGCCTAGGGCTCGAATCTCGAAACTTAAAACTCGAAACTCGAAACTTTTCGGAGCAGAGGTCTCTCCTTCAACGTTACCCATCAAGAATCAGACTCCCCTTCCTTAATCTCCGGCTGCTCCACCGCCAGGGGCTCCCCTTTGGCATTATACAGCAGGCGCATCCGGTTGGGCGCCAGGGTGAAGTTCAAGGCGGGCTTGAGCTTCAAGGGTATCATGTCCGGGGTCAGGTCCTCCCAGGCCAAGGCGGGTTTGCCCAGCATCGCCGTCAAATCGGCAATGTCCACCGCCTGCTCCTTTTTCGTGGGATTGATCACCGCCAGAACCCGCCCCTTTCGCTGCTCCCGTGATTTTGCCAGGAAAACCACCGGTTCCTTGCCGGTGGCGTTGACCCGCACCAGGGGCCCTTCTTCCATAAGCACCGGACAATGTTTTTTCATACGGTTGACCTGGGTGATATACATGCTCAGGTCGTAGGTGGGGGTCTCCCAGTCCTGGGGCCGGGTTTTGACAACGTGAAGTCTCTTGGTAAAGCCGAACTCGAAGCCCGCCGGGATCATCAGGCCCGTGGAGAAAAACGCTGCGAACAGATAGCGCAGCCGGGCCTCCTCCTGACTGCCGTTATTTGCCCTGGCCAGGCGCTCGGTGTCGTGGGTTTCCGGAAAACTGATGGAGGGGGCCAGATGCCGGAAGCGGTTGTATTGCTCCAGGCACCAGTCCTCCTGAAAATCCCACCACTTGGAACTGTTATAGATAAAGTCGAAGCCCGCCGAGGAGAGCTGCTCCAGTTCCTTCAGGCGGCATCCCAGGGTTTCCGCGAAAAACTGCGCCTCCGGGGCCAGGGCCCGGGCCTCCTTTATGAGCCGGGCCCAGAAGTCGCCGGGGATTTTATAGGCCGCGTCGGCCCTAAAGCCGGAAAAACCCAGGCGCAGATAATAAGACACCACCTGATCCCAGAAGTGCGCCAGACCTTCCGGGTCGGGGGGCGGCCAGTATTGCAGCTCAGCTAAATCCCCCCACACGGTGATTTTGGTGGCGTCCGCCGGGTCGATGCAGGAGGGATTCAGGATGCGGCCGTCTTCATCCCTGGCGTACCATTCCGGATGCTGCCCGGTCAGGGGCGAGTCAATGGCAGTATGGTTGATGACCAGGTCCAGCATGACGTTAAGTTTGCGGCGCTTGGCGCCCTTGAGAAAATTGACCAGGGCCTTTTCCGGGTCTTCCCCCGCTTCAGGATGGAAAAGGGGATTGATGCCAAAATAGTCTTTGACCGCGTACAGGCTGCCGGAAAGACCGGTTACCTGGATGGGGTTTAAATAAATCCAGGTAAAGCCCATGCCGGCAATGCGGTCCAGGTGCTCCTCCCAACGGGGGATGGGACCGAAAAGCGGCGGAAAGAGATTGTAAATCAAGGTAGCTTGGGGCATGGTGTTATTCCTTTTGGACGAATGCTTGTTTTAAGACATTTCTTGAAACAGTTCCTCAGGGGCCGTTGGCCCACCCGTAAAGCATGAAAAGTTGGTAGGGCCGGCGTCCCCGTCCCCAAAACCAGAAATCATGGTGCGTAAGACGCACCTTACGGCTCGAAACTCAAAACTCGAAACTTTTCAAACCAGTAAATGTAGGGCGGGCACTGCCCGCCAAAATATTTGGTGGGCGGCGTCCACCCTGCAAATAAACTTTTAGTAACAGTTCCTCATAGCCCTCCGGCCCACCCGTAAAGCATGAAAAGTCGGTAGGGCGGGCGTCCCCGCCCGCCTCGATTATCAGCACAGGCTGGAAAGCCTATGCCACCCCTGAGGAACTTTTCCAACAGCTTTTTGTCTAGATTTTCTTGATGCGTGCCTGGCCCAGGGTCGCCGCCAACCCTCTTATTTCCGGGTCCAGGCGCATCTCCTCCAAGGTCTGCGGTATCTTTTGCCGCCAATTGGGGTGCTCGTCATAAGTCCCTGGGAGATTTTGCTGGGTGGTGATCCCCAAAAAATCCTCCAGACGGGCCTCCACCAAGGCCGCCTGGCTCTCCCCCAGGTAAGCCAATACTCCCCGCCTGATCTCCTCCGGGCAACCATCCGGCGGCGGCGCGTAATCCGGGGGCAAAAGACCCCGCTGCACCAAGGCCTCCACCAAACGCTGCCGGTCCTGGGCCCGACAGGCTGCATCCTGGGCGGCCGCTTCGGGAGTGGGGTAAAGGTCGAGCTGCTTTTTCAGGTCCAGGTCCCGCCCTTGCCAATACCCTGCCAGGGTGGGGAGGTCATGGGTGGTGACGCAGGCCATGGCCCGGCGGGGGTAATCTTCGGGAGCGGCAAAGTGATTCCCGGCTTTTCTTTCAAAATAAAACACCCGGTAGGAAAAAATCCGGGCCCGGGCCAGGTCTCGCCGTATGTGGGGGGCCACCGTGCCCAGATCCTCCCCGATGACCAGGGTGCGCCG
>JBAQHL010000500.1:0-4175 GCA_049288295.1 Desulfobaccales bacterium | reverse complement strand
TACGTTACCCTGGAGCCCTGCTACGTCTGCGTCAAGCTGTTGGCCTCGGCCCAGATTGAAGAGGTTTACTTTGAACTCCCTTACGAGTCCCGGGATGACCTGAGGGACGCGCACTGGAAGGCAGCGGTGGCCGAAGCGGGGTTTAAGGAGTACCGGCAACTGAGCGTGTCCAAGGAGGCCTTGCAGTACATCCTGCCCAGCCTCACGGGGGTCACTTCCACCCGGCGTCTCGCGGCCACGGAGGTAACGGAAAAGCGCGGTTTCATCGGCGCGGTGGACTTGGATTGACATACTGAGCGGGAACACAGGCTTCCAGCCTGTGCACAGGCAAGATGCCTGTGCTCCCGGAGGAAAGAGCGTTAGAGCGGTAGGACGGGCTATAAGCCGTCCAGGCACGGGCAGGATGCCCGTGCTACCGAAAAAAAAGAAGCATCGGGCGAGTATTCATTCTCAGAATTATGTTGAAAAAATTGTTCCCAGCGTCTTGAGTTTTCAAAATGTAGCCGCAAGCTTTAGCTTGCGAAAATAATTAAAGAAATGAAACGCAGGCTAAAGCCTGCGGCTACAGAAAAACAAAAAGATATTTTGAAAGTTTTTCATGAGACAATACACGAGGTGGTGTCAAACCCGCCACCTTAGTGGGCCGAGCACGACATAAATCTTTAACCTTGAATCCTCTTATCCATGACGAAAAAAAGTTCAGCAAATTCTACCAAGAAGAATTCGAACAAAAAGGATAAAAACGCCAAGAAAGAACCGGTGGCTTTTGCCCCCCTGCCGGTGACCTGGCAGCGGCGGCTGGGCCAGGAGGTGGTGGCCATTCTGCTCCTGGGGCTGGCGGTCTTTGTGGTGCTGGCCCTGACCAGTTATGCCCTGACGGACCCGCAGGGGTTGATTAAGGTGTGGTCGGCGCCAAAGGTCGGCAACTGGGGGGGCAAGGCCGGGGCGCTTTTGGCCTCCGGGGCCCTGGGGTTTTTGGGCCTGGGGGCGTTTTTGCTGCCCTTGCTGGTCCTGGGTCTGGCCTGGCAATCCCACCGCCAGGGTCTGGAATATCTCAGCTGGCTCCAGGTCGCCTCGGCTCTGGGCATTCTGGCGGCCAGCGCCGGTCTTCTGGGTCTGGCGCGGCCTTATATCTCCTGGGGGCAAAGCCTCATCCACAGCGGCGGCTGGCTGGGGGATGCCCTGGCCGCCGGGCTGACTGCACTGCTCAACCGCCCCGGGGCCGCCCTCATCCTGGCCCTTTTGTTGCTTTTGGGCATAATGGGGGCTACCCGCCTGTCGATGGTGGGGCTCCTGTCTCTTATCGGGCGGCTGGCCCGGCGTCTCTGGAGTGGTCTGAGAAGGGAACGGGCGCCGGAACCTTCTAAAGTTCCGGAGGGCAGCCTCCTGAAAACCGATGAAGAACCTCGCCCATCCCTCATTGCCAAGCCTGTGGTGAAGATTGACGAGCCAATTACGCCTGCGGCCGTCCCGGAGACGGAAAGCCCTCCGGCGCCGGCGCCCAAGTCCAGGCGGGCGGCCGCAACCCAGGGCAAGTTCAGCCTGCCTTCCCCGGAACTGCTTGATTCTCCCAAGCCCTGGGACAACCAGGTGCAGGAGGGACAGATGGTGGCCCAGGCCGAAAAGCTGGAGGCCACCCTGCGCCATTTCGGGGTGGAAGGCAAGGTCACGGCTATTATCCCCGGCCCGGTGGTGAGCCGCTTTGAACTGGAGCCTGCGCCTGGAGTGAAGATCAGCAAGGTGACGGGCTTAAGTGACGACCTGGCCCTGGCCTTGAAAGCCCTGTCCATCCGGATTGTGGCCCCGGTGCCGGGGAAAGCGGTCATCGGCATCGAGATTCCCAATCCCAAGCGCCAGGTGGTGGCCCTGCAGGAGATTCTGACCGACGGGGCCTACCGAAAATCCACCTCCCGCCTCACCATGGCCCTGGGAAAGGACATCATGGGCAATCCGGTGGTCACCGACCTGGGGAGAATGCCCCATCTGCTCATCGCCGGGGCTACGGGCAGCGGCAAAAGCGTGGGGCTCAATGCCATGATCCTTTCCATCCTCTTCAAGTCCACCCCGGAAGAGGTGCGGTTTTTACTCATCGATCCCAAGCGCATTGAGCTTTCCACCTACCAGGGCATCCCCCATCTGCTGCACCCCGTGGTGGTGAACCCCAAGGAGGCCACCACCGCGCTGCACTGGACCGTGGCTGAAATGGAGAAGCGCTACGTCCTGCTTTCTGACCTGGGGGTGCGCAACGTCGAAGGCTACAACCAGAAGGCCAAGACCTTGAAAATGGAGCCGGGGGAGGCAGGTGAGCAGTCTTTTCCCCGGAATCTTCCCTATATCGTGGTGGTGATTGACGAGTTGGCGGACCTGATGCTGGTGTCCTCAAGGGACACGGAAGAATACCTGATCCGCCTGGCGCAAAAAGCCCGGGCTTCGGGCATTCACCTCCTGGTGGCCACGCAAAGGCCCTCGGTGGACGTCATCACCGGGCTCATCAAAGCCAATTTCCCCACCCGCATCTCCTACCACGTGTCCTCCAAGGCCGACTCCCGAGTAATCCTGGACAGTTCCGGAGCCGAGCGCCTCCTGGGCAAAGGGGATCTGCTGTTTATACCCCCCGGCACCTCCCGGCTGGTGCGCATCCACGGCCCTTATGTTTCTGATGAGGAGGTGGAACGGGTAGTGGGGTTCCTGAAGGAGCAGGCGGAGCCGGAGTTCGAGCCGGGCATCATGGAAATGCGCGTCCAGGAACAGGAGGATGAGGATCAGGGGGAGCGGGACGAGAAGTGGGACGAAGCCCTGGCCATGGTGGCCGAAACCCGCAACGCCTCCATTTCCATGCTGCAGCGGCGGCTGCGCATCGGCTACAACCGGGCGGCCCGCATCATCGAGACCATGGAGCGGGAGGGCCTGGTGGGACCTTCGGATGGCTTGAAGGCCAGAGAAGTTTATATTCCCCGCAGGTAACCTGCTTACCTAATTTCCTCCTCTTAACCACCCGTTGGGCATCTTGCAGATCTTTTCCCTGCTTGTTTACCGCTTCAGCGTATTTGGTTGACAAAAACCATAATCTGAGTGATGGTTATCAGTCAGATATGCGTCATTCGGACTGGGAAGAGCTTTTTGGTTTATCGTGGCCGGATTTTTGGCCGGTATTGCATGAAGCCGGCCGGGTAAGGGAATCCCGTTTCGGGCCGCGGGTGAGCCTGTGCGTCATTATCAACGCCAAAAGCGGCCTGTGCTCCGAGGACTGCGCCTTTTGTTCGCAGTCGGCGAGGGCGAAAACTGAAGTCCCCGCCTATCCCCTGCTGCCACGGGAAAAACTGGTGGAGGCCGCCAAAGCTGCGGCCGACGCGGGGGCGGCCCGGTTTTCTCTGGTTACCTCCGGGCGGGGCATCACCTCGGCCAGGGAGCAAAAGGCCATCCTGGATGCGGCGGCCACTATCCGGGAAAGAGTGGGCATTAAAGTGTGCGCCTCACTCGGCATCGTGGACCGGGCGTTTCTGGCCGAACTCAAGGCCGCGGGCATCCATCGCTTCCACCACAACCTGGAGACCGCGGGGTCTTTTTTTCCTGAGATTTGCACGACCCATACTTTTGCGGAGCGCCTAGCCACCGTGGAGGCGGCCAGGGAGGCGGGGCTGTCGGTGTGCGTGGGGGGCATTTTCGGGCTGGGGGAAAGTGTGGCCCAGCGCTGGGAACTGGCCCAGGCCATCAAGGAGCTTGACCCCGACGCCATCCCTCTCAATTTTCTGCATCCTCTGCCGGGCACGAGAATGGCGCACCGGAAAAAACTAACGCCCCTGGAGGCTCTCAAGATTATCGCCGCCTTCCGCCTGACCTTTCCGGATAAGACCATTATCATCTGCGGCGGCCGGCAGCCCACCCTGCGGACGCTCTCGCCCCTGATTTTCGCAGCCGGGGCCAATGCACTGATGACCGGGGACTACCTGACCACCAAGGGGCGTCTCCCCGATGACGACCGCCTGATGCTGGAGGATTTGGGGCTGGAAGTGGAAATTGAATGTGAGGGAGAGGGCCAGGGGTTGCGGTCCCCAGCCCCCTCACAATTCCTGACCCGGACCCGGTAGGACGGGCTTCCAGCCCGTCCAGGCACGGGCATGATGCCCGTGCTACCGCCAAAAGTATGGGAGCACAGGCTTCCAGCCTGTGACAC
Source organism: Desulfobaccales bacterium (assembly GCA_049288295.1). Lineage (GTDB taxonomy): Bacteria > Desulfobacterota > Desulfobaccia > Desulfobaccales > 0-14-0-80-60-11 > JBGSLA01. The sequence continues at coordinate 1 of JBAQHL010000500.1, read as the reverse complement.
A
>JBAQHL010000499.1:0-4349 GCA_049288295.1 Desulfobaccales bacterium | reverse complement strand
ATGCCGCCCGGCTCGTTTTTGCGGTGGGGGTCTCGAAGAAACTCACGAGTATGCAGGTCGCAGGCTAATCCTTCCGCCAGTCTGGGCGGCAGGGGAGGGACTAAGCGCCCAGGGCTGCAGCCACTTTCTGGGAGAGGATTTCCAGGGGGACGGGTTTGGGAATGAAACTTACTCCCGGGGGCAGGCTTTCTTCTGTGGTTTCGTCCATACCGCTGCACAGGATGACCCTAACCTCGGGATTAAGGTCCCGAAGCCGGGCCAGGGTTTGCAGGCCATTCATGCCAGGCATGATGACATCCAGGAGAACAAGGTCGATATCCCCGTTGCGTTCGGCAAAGATCTCCAACGCCGTCTCGCCGCAGGTGGCCTCCAGTACATGATAACCTAATTTTTCCAGCAATTTCCTCGCCACCCGCCGCAACGTCGGTTCATCCTCCACCACCAGAATGGTTCCCTGGCCGGATATAATCTGCTTTTCTTCGGGGGCCATATCCAGGGGCACGGCTGCAGAGGCGGGAAAAAACAGGGTAAAGGTGGACCCCTCCCCCGGTGTGCTGGCGACCTGAATGGCGCCCCGGTGGATTTTCATGATGCGCTGCGCCGAAGCCAGTCCCAGGCCGCTTCCCTGGCCGGGTTCCTTGGTGGTGAAGAAGGGCTTGAAAAGATTCTGCACCGTTTCCTCATCCATGCCGAGGCCGGAGTCGGCCACCGAGAGGCAGACATAGGGACCAGGCTCCATCTCCCAGGTAGGGTCGCACCAATCCGTGAGGTTGACGGCCCGGGTCTCCAGGGTGATTTTCCCACCTTCGGGCATGGCCTGCCAGGCATTGATGAGGAGATTCATGAGAACCTGCTGCACCTGACCGGCATCCACCTCCACAGCCGGAAGCTTGGGGGAAAATTTTTTGTGAATCTGCAACTCCTGGCGGGTGCGGCCAAACATGTCAGCCGCGGCTTCCACCACGGAGTTCAAATTCACGGGCCGGGTCTCAAAATCCGAGGTCCGGCGGAACGACAGGAGCTTCCTGGTGATTTCCCTGCCGGCCCGCACCTGGGTCTCGATTTCCATGAGGTCGCCATGAGCCGGATGATCCTGGGGGATTTTGGCAAGCATCAGGGAGGTGAGGCCCATGATAATCATGAGAAGGTTGTTGAAGTTGTGGGCCAACCCGCCGGCCAGGGTGGCGATGACCTCTTGCTTTTGGGCCTGTTCCAGTTGGCGTTGGAGACTTATTTCTCCAGAGATATTACTCGCCAGGCAAACCGAGCCGATGACTTCTCCACCCTGGTCCCGCAGTTTGCGGATGGAGAGGCGGGCGGGCACCGGCTGGCCATTACTGTGCTTTATCTGGACCTGGCGCCCCAACACCTCCCCATTGGCGTTAAGCTCCATCAGCACTCGCTGACGTTCACCGTCGCTGACATACAGAAAGGCATAATGCTGGTTTAAGGTGTCCTCGGGGGAATAACCGAACTCCTCATAAAATTGTAAATTAGCTTTGATGATACGGCCCTGGGCGTCGATGACCGTAAGGCACAGGGGAGCCGATTCCAGCAGTTGCTGCAGAAAATGGCTGGCCTGGGCCAGTTCCTGCTGCATCTGCTTTAAGGCGGTGATGTCCCGGGCGACAAAAACCGCGCCGCTTATTTCTCCTTTCAGGTCCCAACAGGGATCTACCGTCACCAGAAAGGAGTGGCCCTTATCCGTGCAACTTTCCGTCCGCGTTTTCTTGCCATGCTCCAAGGCTTGGTGGAGTGCCTGAGGCGGAAACCAGTCCCGCCCCGGAGGCCTGAGTTCCGAGACGTTGCACCCCAGGGACTCCTCGGGAAAAACATCGAGATAAAGCGCCGCCGCCCGGTTAAGACGGGTAAGGCGTCCCTCGGTGTCCACCAGGATGACCGGGTCGGGCAGGACATTGAAGGTGTTTTCCCAATCCATGCGGGAGATCATGTTTTCATTGAGGCTGGAGGCCATACGGTTTAGGGTGCGGGCCAGCTGACCCAGTTCATCCCGCCCCGGCTTCAGGATGCGGCAGCTCAGATCGCCCCGGTCGAAAGCCTCCGCCGCCCGGGTGAGAGCCCTCACCTGAGTGGTGATATGCCGGGCCAGGGTCATGCTGCCAATCACGGCCAGTAACCCCAACCCGGCCAACACGTACAAAAACCGGTCACGAAATTGTCCCAGGCGGTTTTCGATGAGTGCCCCGGTCAACTTGAGGGCGGTCTTAAAAATCGCCCGGGATTGGCTTATGATGAGATTCATTTCTTCCCGATCCACCCAGGCGCCCACCATAATTTCCTTTTCCTGAAAAGGCCTTATGGGGATGGGAACCAGAAACCCGTGGCAAATGTCCTCCCGGCCTTGCTCCCTGGTAAGGGAGAATTCCTGCACATCGAGGGTGTCGGCAGAATGAAGGTTTTGCAGGGCCTTTCCCTTATCCGGCAAACACAAGACCTCTGCCAGGGTTTTGCCTTCGTAGGACGGCTCACTATGGATCAGGATTTTTTTTGCGGATGCGGACACCAGAAAAGTCTCCCCCACGGTCCCCACCGGCTGCACCACCACTTCCCTAAAGGACGGCTCCCGAATTATTTTCTCCAAGCTCATGCCGGGATGGTTCTTCACATAAGAAGTGATATCCTGGGCTACATCCAGGGCCTTCTGCCTGGTCTGCTGATGAATGAACTTGTGCTGCTGGCTCTCCAGCCGCTGTCCTTCCCGATCCTTGATGTCCACCAGTGATTGGTGCAACTCGAGGATCAGGCCATGAGAAAAGAGCCCAAAGATAAGGAGGGTGGACACCAGCGGGATGATGCCTCCCACGATGCCCAACAGGAGAATCTTGAAGGAAAAACTTTGCAAATACGGGTGATGAAAACGACGTTTTGACAAAGTGTTCTCGATCCTTAATCAGTTGCCACAAAGCCTGACTTTGAAAGCATTATGTTCACATGATGATAAGGGCTGCCCGGTAAAGCAATATGCCGCGTTTTTGCGTGAGAGTTCCCGGGCTTTTCTCCTTGCCTGTCTGTACTAATGAAATTCCTAATAAAGATCGTGGGCCCGGCTGAGAAGGCGCCTGGACAGGGGGAGTTTCAAGGCATGGGCCACTCTCAGGTTTAGAGTTAAACGCTTCACCTTGGGAATTTCCGGGGGGATATTTTCAAGGGCGGCCCCTGACAAAATCCGCCCCGCCTGACGCCCCGCCTGGCGGCCCACCTCCGCAAAATCTGCATGATAGGAAATCAGGGCGCCTAAGGTCACCGAGGATTCAAAGGGCACCATCAACGGCACCCGGGCTTGCAACATGCGCTCACAGATGATCTGCAAATTCCGAGGGGCAGCCAGCACCGGATCAATGGGAAGGAAAAGGGCGTCGATTCTTTCTTCCAGAAGATGATTCAGGGCATTTTCCAGGAGTTGCGGACGCTCGTCCGTAACTGTGGCCATAACCGTCTTCAGGCCCTGTTGCTGGGCGGCTCTGTCGGCCGAGGCCCCGGTGGCGATGGCTTCCGGGCTGGCGGTGCATAACACTATCCCCAGCCGTCGCACCCGGGGTTGGGCCAGTCTCAACATCCGTAATTGTTCCGTCACCGGCACCTCCATGCTGGTGCCGGTCAACCGGGTTTGGGTGTCTGATTGACAATCCAGGCTGGCTGGGGCCCCCACCCCCGAGTAAACAATGGGGATATGGCCCCCCTGGGTGGCGTTCAGGGCCACCAAGGTGGGAAGGGTCCCCAGGGTGATGAGGAGTTTCCCCTGGTGCTCCTGGAATTCTTCGGCTGCCTTGGCCGCCCGGGTGCGATCACCGGTGGCATTGATTATCTGGAGGCGGAGATTCAGCCCTTCCAGATAACCCTCCTCCCTGAGTCCTTCCACGACTCCCTGGAGATTATCATCAAAGGACTGAATGTCCTGATTCCACAGGATGATGCCCACCAGGGGCGGCTGCTGAAAAGGGTTCTGACACCCGCACAGGATCAACAGGAGAAAAAGCCCCACTCCCAGGGCCAGGAGCTGAGCTCCGCGCCGCCACAATGCCATAAACCATTTCCCAGGCTTTTTTCTCCCTTTTCGGTCAAGGTGGTCAGAAACTTTATGGAAATTTCCCCTGGCCAGCTTTTTTCATGGCCTTGGGATAGGGGGGAAGGGAATTTTCAGGAATTGGGGGAGATGGCTGATAGCAGGTGGATCCGCAATTTGAAAGGGGATTGTGGTGGCACAGGTGTCCTCACCGTGCTGGTGGGAGGCTTGAGCCTCGCGGCTACATTTTTTTACAGATGAAACGATACCTGCCCAAATCCCGCCGGACACTATTGCCCTGCGGGGGGATTTTCACCGTAAAGCC
>JBAQHL010000498.1:0-2443 GCA_049288295.1 Desulfobaccales bacterium | reverse complement strand
CAAGCAGGAGCTTGGTGACGAGATGAGGAGGGCATGGCAAGCCATGCCCCTACGCTTCCCCTACCCGGTCCCTTAGCGCGGTGGAACGGGCTTCCAGCCCGTCCAGGCACAGGTTGAAAACCTGTGCCACCATTCCACTGCAAATCGGTATGAGTCTACCTCGGTATGAGGATTCCCAGAGAGGTCCCGAACTGGTATTCCCTAAAGCCCCAGGGGAGTGAGGAATCGCGAGGTCAGGACCTGGCGCAGGTTTTCGGGATCGTCCTGTTTATGAACTTCCAGAAGGTGGGTCAATTCGGTGGCCACCTGGCGGAGGCGGGCCGAGGCGGACTGGCGGGCCTCTTCCATGACCCCCCAATCGCCGGAGGCGGTGAGGCTGAAGAAGGCCGGTTCGAGCTCCGGGAGAAGGAGGGGATAGAAGCCCGGCTGGAAGGCCAGCATCAGGGCCAGGGCAGGGAGGCGCTCTCCGGAAATGAAGTAATGGAGGCGGCCCTGGTCGTTCATGTCCGCCAGGGCGTCTTTAACGGCCCTGATCCACTGTTCCAGGGGGGTCTGGGGAAAAAGCTCCAGAATGGCGGGAAAAGCCTGGTCCAGGGAGGTTTCCCGGGCTTCGCCGATTTCGTGGCGAATGACGGCCTCCATTTCCCCGGAAATCAGGGTATCCCAGACATCCTTATGACCCACCGGGTCTTTCAGCAGGGCGGCGAGGGAGGCTTCGGAAGAGGACCAGCCCGCGTTCAGGAAACGGTTGTCCTGTTGGGAGGGATCGGCCAGCCGGTCCCAGAGGTAATAGGCCAGGGACTGCCGGCGGGCGTAAATCACCGACCCCTGGCGCATGGCCGGGGTGCCGTCCAGGTCCCGGGCCAGTTCCCTGTCCAGGACGAAAATGGTGAGGTCTTCCTCCCGGCGCACTTCCGAGAGCTCACCCAGGAAGAAGGTGGGCGCCAGTCCCCGGCAGAGACCGGCCCCATAAGCCAGCCCCCCGGGTTGCAGAAAGGAGTTCACCTTTTCCGCCTCAAAGGGGTCCAGGGAGAGGCCGTTTACGCGCAGCTCCTGCCAGGGCTCCCCTTCCCGGGCGTCCCAGGTGTTTTCCAGGTCGGCGATCCAGGCGAGGATTCCCTCGGGCTCGGGTTCCTGCCAGGGGGGGAGGGCATGCTGCCATTTATAGAGGAGGCGCAGGCGCATCAAAAGGCCGCACAGGGAGAAGGAGCCGGCCTGGTGGCAGCTGGCCAACTCACAGTTTTCGGCAACCTGGCTGATAAGAGGGCTAAACATAAATTAAATCTCGTTTTCTTTCCATGGTCTTGGGGGCCGGATTTCAGCGACCGTCACTTAGCTGGCTTACCTGCCCAATAATTCGTCGGCTTTGCGGGCCAGGCCCTGGTCCAGTTTGGCCAGGGTTTGGTAAGTGCGGGCCGCGGCCTGGCTGTCGCCTTGCTTGATATGGCAGGCGAGAAGCCCGAGGTGGGCTTCAGGGCTGTCGGCCTTGAGGCTCAGGGCTTTTTCAAAGGAACGTTTGGCCTCCTCCCAGCGGTTGAGCTTAATATTGGCCATACCCAGGTTGTTCAGGGCCTGGACATAGTCTGGTTTTATTCGCAAGGCCTTGGCAAAAGCCTCCCGGGCCTCTTGGTGTTTGCCCTCCTTGCCTTCCGCCACCCCCAGGTTGTAATAGGTCTCGGCGTTCTGAGGCTGCTGCTCAAGAGAGGTCTGAAAAGCCCTGGCGGCTTCGGGCCAGCGCTTGAGCTTCAGGTACACCACCCCCAGGTCTCTGTGAGCCTGGGCCCATTTGGGCTTATGCTGCAAGGCCTCCCGGAAGGCCCTCGCCGCTTCTTCGTAGCGCCCCAAGCGGGCCAGGGCCAGTCCCAGGCCGTAATGGGCCTGCGGCAGGTTCGGCCTGGCTTGCAGGGTCTGGCGATAGGCGCGGATGGCTTCTTCAAAATTACTTTGGCTGAACGCGGTTTCCGCCTCCTGGAGAGAGGCCTGGGCTTTCTCTCCGTCCTTCAGGTTATCTGATACCCCGGAAAAGCCTGGGGAACCTGATAGCAGGGTCAGCAGCACCAAGGCGCTCAATAACAAGAAGAGTTTCATAAGGGTTTTACCGTGAACCCCCCTGTAGGGGCGCAATTCATTGCGCCCTCAGGGCTTGATGAATCAAGCCCCTACGAAAGATTTTCATACTCGGGGGCGGCTCAAATCGGGCTATGACCGTTCAGCCTGCGTCAGCCCAGGGTGAAAACCTGTGCCACCAGGTTTCACAAGGGTCTCGTAATTGCTAAAGATATCATGGAACCGCATAACTGGCGAGAAGGTATGTCCGGAAGGGCCGTCAGGTCTGCGTTTGGAAGGGGCTGCGCCTGCGTCCCGGCGCCAGGATATACAGGAACAGAAAGCCGGCCACGAACCCGCCCACGTGGGCCCAAAAAGCCACGCCCACATCAGCCCT
>JBAQHL010000497.1:0-10333 GCA_049288295.1 Desulfobaccales bacterium | reverse complement strand
GCATAACTGAACTGGCCCCCCTGCTTTCCCGGCGGGAAGTCTCCCCGGTGGAAGTGACGGAGGCCTTTCTGGCCCGCATCAGCGCGCTGGATCCGGAGCTCAACTCCTATATCACCGTGGATGAGCCGGGGGCCAGGGCCAGGGCCCGGGAGGCGGAAGCCCGCCTGGCTTTGGGGGAAACCGGCCCCTTGCTGGGCGTCCCCCTGGCCCTCAAGGATGTGTTGGCCACCCAGGGACTGCGCACCACCTGCGCTTCCCGCATCCTGGCAGATTTTGTGCCCCCCTTCGACGCCACCGTGTGCACGCGTCTGCGTCAAGCCGGGGCCGTGTTTCTGGGCAAGGTCAACATGGATGAGTTTGCCATGGGCTCTTCCACGGAAAATTCGGCCTTCGGGGCGACCCGCAACCCCTGGCGGCAAGACTGCATTCCCGGGGGCAGCAGCGGCGGCTCGGCCGCGGCCGTGGCCGCCGACCTGTGCACCGCCTCCCTGGGCTCGGACACCGGCGGCTCCATTCGCCAGCCCGCCTCCCACTGCGGCGTGGTGGGGCTCAAACCCACCTATGGCCGGGTGTCCCGCTTCGGCCTGGTGGCCTATGCCTCCTCTCTGGATCAGATCGGCCCGGTAACCAAAGAGGTGCGGGACGCGGCCCTGCTCATGAACTGCATCGCGGGCCACGACCATCAGGATTCCACCTCGGCGCCGGAGCCGGTGCCCGATTACCTGGAGAGCCTGGGGCAGGACCTCAAGGGACTCAAGGTGGGCGTTCCCCGGGAATTTTTCGGGGAAGGCCTGGACCCGGAGGTGGAGGCTGCGGTGCGGGGGGCGCTCAAGACCCTGGCAAGCCTGGGCGCCGACCTGGTGGAGGTGAGCCTGCCTCACACCGAATACGCGGTGGGCACCTATTACATCATTGCCATGGCCGAGGCCTCCTCGAACCTGGCCCGCTATGACGGGGTGAAATACGGCTTTAGGGCCCCAGGGGCCAATCTTTTGGACATGTATGCCCAGACCCGCACTTTAGGGTTCGGGGCCGAGGTTCTGCGCCGCATCATGTTGGGGACCTATACCCTGTCGGCCGGCTATTACGACGCCTATTACCGCAAGGCCTCCCAGGTGCGCACCTTGATGCGCCGTGATTTTGACCGGGCTTTTGAGACTTGTGCGCTCCTGGCCGCGCCGGTGGCCCCCACCCCGGCTTTCCGCCTGGGGGAAAAGGTGGATGATCCCCTGACCATGTATCTGTCGGACATCTTTACCATTTCCGCCAACCTGGCCGGGCTGCCGGGCCTGTCCCTTCCCTGCGGCTTGAGCACGGGCGGCCTCCCCATCGGGCTGCAGCTTCTGGGGCCGCCCTTCGGGGAGCCTGCCATTTTCCAGGTGGCCTTTGCCTTTGAGCAGGCCACGGACTTTCACCGGCAAAAACCGGATTTGTAGGCGTAACTTGGCATGCGCGCACGAGCCTTGGGTTCTCTCAAAATATTACAAAGTCGGTAGGGTGGCCGTCCCCGCCCGCCATTTTTTGGTGGGCAGTGCCCACCCTGCATTTTTTTGAACTTTGAACCTTGAACTACCCGAGGACAGGATCAAACCACCCATGAATGAGTGTTGGGGTAAATTATTCTTGCTAATTTTGCTGGTGGGGTCCTCGGCCCTGGCCGGGGCGGCCCTGGCCCAGGAGGCCGGCGGCCGCCTCACCCTCAAAGAAGGCATCACTATCGCCTTAAAGCAAAACCCCTCGGTCACGGAGTTCAAGGAGCGCACCAACGTGGCCAAGGAACAGATCGGGGTCAGTCGCGGGGCTTTGCTTCCCCAGGTGGGCTTTTCCGGCACCGCCTTTTACGGCAATGCCTTTACCACCAATAGTGCGCAAGGGCAGGGACAGGTGGCCTCCGTGCTGCCCAGCGCCACCAGTTCTCCCAACACCTCCCCGGGCGGCGCCAGTTCGCTTATCAGTATTCCTTTCGCGAAAAATGAAATAACCACCTTTGAAGTGTACCGGTTTTCCGCCAACCAGTTGCTGTTTGACTTCGGCAAAACCCCCAGCCAGGTGGCCGCATCCAAGGCTAATTACAAAAAAACCACGGAAGATTACGCCAATACCCGGCAACAGGTGGTGTTAAACGTCCGCAACGCCTATTTTGCCTATCTGGCCTCCCGGCGCGCCATCAAGGTGGCCGAGGAAAACGTCCGCCAGAACCAGGAACTCCTGAAACAGGCTAATGCCTTTTACAATGTGGGCGTCAGGGCCAGAGTGGACGTCACCTTTGCCGAATCAAATCTTGCCAACGCCGATACGGAACTGATCCGGGCCAGGAACCTGGCTGAGATCTCCAAGGTGGACCTGATGACGGCCCTGGGTCTCAAGACCTGGCCATTTAAAGATGTGGAAGACACTCTGGAGGTGACCCCCAAGCCCCTGTCCCTGGAGGAACTGAAGGCCCAGGGCCTCAGGCAAAGGCCGGAACTCAAGCGAACCTTTTACCAACAACAGGAGGATCAGGCCAACATAACCGGAGCCCGGGCTAACTTTCTCCCTTCTGTTCAAGGGTTTGCCGCCCGGGGCTTTGAAGGCAGCCGTCACGAGCTTGAGGATCAATGGTGGATAGGCGCGGGCGTGAATGTCCCTCTGTTCGAAGGTCTCAGCAATGTTCACACCCTGCGCCAGGCCAGGGCCCAGCTCCGGTCCACCCAGGCCAACACCGAGTCGGTGACCTTGACCGTGCTGAAAGAGGTGGAAAACGGCTATCAGAATCTCAAATCCGCCTGGGAAGTGATCAAATCCAGAATTAAAGCCAGGGAGGCCGCCGCGGAAAACCTGCGCCTGGCCGCGGGCCGCTACCGGGAGGGCGTGGGCAGCATCATCGAGGTCACCGACGCCCAAGTCAGGTTCGCCCAGGCGGACCTGGACCAGGTGCGGGCCCTTTTTGACTACCGGGTGGCGGAGGCCAGGCTGGATAAGGCTGTCGGCACGGCCTTTTAAAGGGGCAGGCCGGGAAGCCTCGAGAATTCTGTGAAAATCATGGTGAACAGCCCCCCGGCTGTATTGAGCAGGCGAGGGCGCCTACTCTACATTATATTGATTCATACTGAAGAGCTTTTGGGCCAACGTAGGATTTTCACAGAGGTCTCGCCGCTTCGATTAAAAGAATCGGGGAAAGCACCGATACAATAAAGATGGGGAGCAGCTAAGGGCCCTTTTTGTCAATAGAGCCCATGCCTCTGCAAGCACCTGATAAATTCGCCGGGTGACGGAAAGTGCCAGGCCACCAGCCCCTGCTCCCGGGCTGCGGTGACAAAGGGGAGTTTGTCGTCCACAAAGAGGCACTGGCCGGGGGAAAGCCCCGTTCGTTTAATCAGGGCCTGGTAAATGGCGGGCTCCGGTTTGCGGCTGCCTACCTCAAAGGACAGGACCAGGCTCTGGAAAAGGGCAAGAAAAGGGTAATGTTCCCTGATAAAATTGAAGTGCAGGGGATTGGTGTTGGACAAAAGAAAAAGGGGATACCTGGCGGCTAGGCGGCTGACCAGCTCCGCCATGCCCTCCATGGGAGCAAAGATGTCGTTCCACCACCAGGAGAATTGGGGAAAGGGCAGGGTCACGCCGAAATGGTCCGTGACCCGGCGGTGAAATTCCTCTGAGCTCAAGCGGCCCGTGTCAAAACCGGGTTCCAGGTCTGATGTGAAGATCCTGGCATAGACCTCCTCCGGGGTTAGGCCGGCCATGTCGGCCAGACGCCGGCAAAAGCGCATATGGTCCACCTTTACCAGGACGTTGCCCAGGTCCAGGGCCAGGGCCTTGATTTCAGGAGTCGTCATGGGAAAGCCAGGAGCGTAGTCATGGTGATGACGATGCTTAGCCACATGACCTTACCATTGACAAGGAAAAAGGAAAAGGGGAGATGAAACAGGCGCGAGTTGTGCGGGACGATCTCCTCTGGGCGGGGTATCTTCTCCTCCTGGGAGTGTTGTTCGGCCTTTTGTATCAATGGCCGCTGGTCAAAATTGCCTGGCGGGGGGAGCTCAACGCCTTCCTGGACAAGATGCACGAACAACGCCGGGCCACGGAATTTAAGGGCATACCCACGGTCAAGCTGGATAAGGCCCTTGAGCTCTGGCAACAAGGGGAGACCCTTTTCATCGACGTTCGCAGCGCCGATGATTTCGCCGACCTGCATGTGCCTCGGGCCATCAACGTGCCGGAAGAAAAATTGGCCGACCAGCAGGAACTGGAGAAGGCCGGCATCTTGGGGCTGCCCCGGGACCGGCAGATTCTGGTGTATTGCAACACCTTGCGGTGCAATTCCAGTTTAAAGGCGGCCAAGCGACTGCAATCCCTGGGGTTCACCCGGGTCCTGGCCTTTCTGGGAGGTTTTCAAGCTTGGGATGAAGCAGGATACGACGTTGACAGCAAGCGTTAACTGGCTGGCCGTTTTCTTGGGCTTGGCCTTGGGAGGGGCTTTTTTTTATGCCGGCTTGCAAAAGCGGTTCGAGCCCTACCAGTTTGTCGAGGCAATCATGGCCTACGACCTGTTGTCCCAGCCCCTCGCCGCCCTGGTGGCCGCCATTCTTCCCTGGATGGAGATTACCAGCGGCTTTTTCCTGGCCCTGGGCTACCTGCTGGAAATCCCGGGCCGCTTGTGGCGCTGGCTGGGGTTCGCCTCGGGAGACAGGTTGGTGGGGGGGGTCAAACGGCGCAGCTGCCTTCTGTTGATCATCCTGCAGCTGGTGCTGATTCTGGCGGTGTTGTTCATTACCCTGGCCCGGGGGCTCAAAATCGATTGCGGCTGCGGCCTGATTTGGACCCGCCAGGTGGGCTGGGGCATCATCCTGGAAGATCTTGTCATGCTGGCCCTGGCGGTTTTCCTGTTCTGGTGGGCGCTTCCCGGGGAGGCGGCCGACCAGCCAGAAGGCCAGGATGTCATTGATAATTTTCAGGAAGATTTCTTTTTCCTGTCCAATTTTGACCCGGCCCAGGTTTTGCTGGACGGCGCTACTTTTCCCACGGTGGAGCATGCCTATCAGGCCGCCAAGACCCTGGCGCCGGAAGAGCGGGAGAAAATCCGGGGCGCCTCCACCCCTGATCTGGCCAGAAAAATGGGCCGCAAGCTGGTAAAGCGCCCGGATTGGCCCGAGGTGAAGGAGGGCGTCATGGCGGACCTGGTCCGGCAGAAGTTCCATCGTCATCCTGATCTCCAGAAACTTCTTTTAGACACCGGCCAGGCCGAACTGGTGGAAGGCAACACCTGGCATGACAATTTCTGGGGAGATTGCCGCTGTCCCCGGTGCCAGACCTTGACCGGGGAAAACCGGCTGGGCCGCATCCTCATGGATGTGCGGGAGAAGCTCAGGGCGCATGGGTCCCCCTGAAGGCTTTTTCCCTCGGCGCTCCCTTGGCGTGAGGCCATCGCCCTGACCGACTCCAGGCGCCAGGCGGCCGGCCTCGACAACAGGTTCCGAACAAGGTAAAATCACCCATGGCAAAATTTTTTAACTTCTGGGACCCCCTGGAACGCCGCTACGTCTTTAACAGCTTTCTGGTGGTGGTAGCCCTGGTGGAGATCCTGATCTTTCTGGTCACCGCCATCTGGCAGATCGACGAAGGCGCCCTGGGGGGGCCGGTGAAGGTCATCCCCTTTCCTTGGAAGGAGTATCTGTTTACCGCCTTTGCTGCGCCCCTGGTGATGCTTTTTCTCTTCGGCGTCACCGTTCGGGGCTTTCAGGCTTTTGGGCCTGAGGAGGAAGGCGTGGCTAGGTCCGCGGATGGCAAGCCCGCCCGGCGGCGCCACCGTTTTCAATTTTTCCTGGGGCTGGCGGCCTTTCTGGGTCTTCTCATCCTGTGGTTTTACGGCAGGCAGGTTTTGGCCCTGGCGGCCCTGGTCTTCAAGGGCCTGGGTTTGGGGGGCGCCTATCTCCTGGTGGCGGTGGTGGCCCTGGCTGCCCTCTATGTTCCTCTCCGCCTGATTCTCAACTACCGCTTGCAGAAAAAAGCCCTGGAATATCAATACCTGGTTTATCTGGCGGAGCGTCACGGAGTAGTTATCAAGGACCCCAAGGAACTGGCAGACCTCCACCTGGAGCTTGAGGAAAGACCCACAACAGCCGGAGATCAACTGCGCCTGGCCCCACCCGCGGAAACCCTGCAGGACGGGTAATTATCAGTCCGGTTAGCTCCCTGAAACAATTATAAAAAACTCAGGAAGTCCAACTTAGGGAATTGATTTGTGAAATTTTTCCTTTACAGGGGTGGGGAGATGAGGTATGAATTGACATTTAATTAACAGGTCAGAATTTTGCCCCTAAAGGGCGAAGGGGGTGAGAGCGTTTAAGGGTAAGGGGTTAGAAAACTGCAACTTTTTTTATTACGGATATACCGAAAATCCAATCATCCAAAAGGAGGGTAGTATCGGATGGATATTATGAGTTTTGCTTTACTGTGTGGTCTGGTAGGCGTAGCCTACGGTTTGTTCACCACCACCTGGGTGTTGAAACAGGACGCCGGTTCTCCCCGGATGCAGGAAATCTCCGACGCAATCCGGGAAGGCGCCAGTGCCTTCTTGAACCGGCAGTATAAGACCGTTGCCATGGTGGGTGCGGTCGTCTTCGTCCTGCTGTTTGTCTTTCTCGGCAAATGGGTGGCGGTAGGCTTTGCCCTTGGCGCCATGGGTTCAGCCCTGGCCGGTTATGTGGGCATGTACGTGTCCGTGCGCAGCAACGTGCGCACCGCCCAGGCGGCCTTCACCAGCATGGCCCACGCCCTCACCGTTGCCTTCCGGGGCGGCTCGGTCACCGGCCTACTGGTCGTCGGCCTGGCCCTCTTGAGCGTGGCCGGTTATTACAAGTTCCTCCTCGGTGTTGATCCCAAGGAAGCCATGCACGCCCTGGTGGGTCTGGGCTTTGGCTGCTCCCTGGTGTCCGTGTTTGCCCGGTTGGGCGGCGGCATCTACACCAAGGCTGCTGACGTGGGCGCCGACCTGGTAGGCAAAGTGGAAGCCGGCATCCCCGAAGACGATCCCAGAAATCCTGCGGTTATCGCTGACAACGTAGGTGACAACGTGGGCGACTGCGCCGGTATGGCCGCCGACCTCTACGAAACCTATGTGGTGACCGTAGTGGCCGCCATGCTCTTGGCCGCCACCATTTACGGCGCCACCTCCCCGGCGGTTATCTTCCCGATGGTCATCGGCGGCGTGTCCATCATCGCCTCGGTCATCGGCACCTACTTCGTCCGCCTGGGCAAAGGCGATTACGTCATGGGCGCCCTCTATAAGGGCCTCATCGTCGCTGGCGTCCTGGCCGTGATCGCTTTCTATCCTTTGGCTAACAAGTTCATGGCCGGCGTGGCCGCCAAGGCAGTCGGACAGACTCCGGGCTTTGTAATTCCGCCCTTTAACGTCTTTCTGCTGGCCGTCATCGGCGTCCTCTTGACCGGTCTTATCGTGGGCATCACCGAATACTTCACCTCCAAGAGCTTTGCCCCGGTGAAGTCCATCGCCCTGGCCTCCACCACCGGCCACGGCACCAACGTCATTCAGGGTCTGGCCATCTCCATGAAAGCCACCGGCCTTCCCGTTATCGTCATCGTCCTGGCTATACTAGCGGCCTTCAAACTGGGCGGCGGCATGGCCAGCCCGGGAACCGGCCTCTATGCCATCGCCTTGACCGCAGTGGCCATGCTCTCCATGACCGGTATCGTGGTGGCCATCGACTCCTACGGCCCCATCACCGACAACGCCGGTGGTATTGCGGAAATGGCCGAACTTCCTGATGAAATCCGGAACATTACCGATCCCCTGGATGCGGTGGGCAACACCACCAAGGCCGTTACCAAGGGTTACGCCATCGGCTCCGCCGGTCTGGCCGCCCTGGTGCTCTTTGCCGAATACTCCCGTTCCTTCCCCACCGTCATGACCTTCGATCTCTCCGATCCTCGCGTCCTGGCCGGCCTGTTCATCGGCGGCCTGCTGCCCTATTACTTTGGGGCGCTGTGCATGGAAGCCGTGGGTAAAGCCGCAGGCGGCGTGGTCGAGGAAGTGCGGCGCCAATTCCGGGAAATCCCCGGCATCATGGAAGGCACTGCCAAACCTGAGTACGGCACCTGCGTGGACATCGTCACCAAGTCCGCTCTCCGTCAGATGATGCTCCCGGCCCTGATCCCGGTTCTGTCCCCCATCGTTGTGGGCTTTATGCCGGGTCTGGGTCCCGTGGCCCTGGGCGGTATGCTCATCGGCTCCATAGTCACCGGTCTGTTCCTGGCCCTGGCCATGACCTCCGGCGGCGGCGCCTGGGACAACGCCAAGAAGGCTATTGAAGACGGCCTCTACGGCGGCAAAGGCTCCGATGCTCACAAGGCTGCGGTCACCGGTGACACCGTGGGCGACCCCTACAAAGACACCGCCGGCCCTGCCATCAACCCCATGATCAAGGTCGTCAACATCGTGGCCCTGCTTATCGTGCCCTTACTTATTCAATATGCCAAGTAGACGCTGAAGGTCTCTCGCCAAGGCGGAAGAATAAGTTCTGCTAAGGCGCTAAAACACAAAAGAAAGGCCGGTTCCTGTGGGAACCGGCCTTTCTTTTTTCTTTTATTATCCTTTGCGCATTGGCGTGAGATCCCCAATAGAAAATTCTATGGAGGTTCCTCTCTTGGATTGCCCTGCCCAACGTACCCTTGCTGATCAAGTAATACCAAGTTGCGATCATAGAGGTAATAAAATGTAGCCGCAGGCTTTAGCCTGCGCTTAAGCATGGCTACAGGAAAATTACTTGTTTGATGGGAACTTGATATAAGATAGTCCCTTATTAAAATAATCCTCACGCTAAGGCGCAGAGGCGCAAAGAAAAGCAAAAAGGCCGGTCCGTATAGACCGGCCTTTATATTTTTTTTTAACCTTTGCGTCTTGGCGCCTTGGCGAGAAAAAGAAAACAGGTAGCGGTAGGAGTTAGGATAACCGTTCCTGCCACTGCAAGGCCGCGGTGGGGCAGCTGGCCACGCACAGGCCGCATTTCAGGCAGTCGCCCCGGTTGGACATGCTCCCCGGAGCCTTCATTTCCTGGGGGGAAAGCTGCATGGGGCAGTTTTTGCCGCAGAGATTACAGTCCCGGCATTTTTCTGCCGCCAGGGTCAGGGGACGGCGAGACCTCCCCACCCAATTGGACATGGTGCCGATGGGACATATATAGCACCAGGTGCGTTGCTGGAAAATGAGGCCCAATGCCACCCCCACCGCGGTGGTGACCGTGAGCAGAATGATGAAAAATCCCCCAATGGCCCAGGGGTCCGGCCACAACCGGATGATCTGCACCGTCAGCACACTCATCAGCAGGGTCATAACCCCCAGACGCAGGGGCAGGGACCGGAACACTTGGGGAATCCTTTGGCCGCGGCTGATCTTTTTCAACCAGGCGTCATAAAAAGAACCCCGGGGACAGAGCCAGTCGCACCAGGAGCGTCCCCGGAAGGCAGCCATGCCGATGCCCATGAGCATGCATACCGGGATGAAATAGCCGATGAGGGGGAAAAACCACCCCCCGGCCAAAAAGATCAGGAAAAGCGCACCCGAAATGCCTTGTTTCAGACGGCGTTTGGTCAGGGCTTGTTCCAGAACCGCTTTTCTGGGTCTCCGGACAACCTCCGGTTGGGAGATGTGCCCCAGAGGCAGAAACTCGGTGGGGGCTCCGGAAAGATTAGTTTTTGCAGACACGATGAAAACCTCCGCTTCTGAGTAGTTTTAATGTTTTATTGTTGCGCAATATTGAAATAGTGAGGCGAAAATTTTTTTCATGGTTCACTGCCGGCGGGTTATGAGGTTGTTTCCCCAGCTTCCGCCTCGATCTCCGCCAACAGCCCCTGGGAGAGGCTGCCCCGTTCTGCCAGGGTTTGAGCCAGTACCTGGCGCATGATACAGCAGGCCTCAATTATTTGGGGAGTGGCCAGACGGTAGTAAATTGTGGTGCCCTCCCGGCGGGCCGCCAGGATGCCCTTTTGTCTCATGACGGCCAGGTGCTGGGAGGCATTGGGCTTGGCCACTCCCAAGGCCTTCACCAGTTCTCCCACGGAAAGTTCGCCCTCTTTAAGCAGGTTGATGATCTGGAGCCTTTTGGCGTTGGCCAGGGTTTGGCAGATATCCGCCTGCAACTCAAAGAGCCTCGCCTCGGAGAGGGTGGTTTGGCCTTTTGACTGGGCTATTTTTTCATTGTTGCGAATCATTGAAACTATTATAGGGCAGATTTTTTCCTTGTCAAGAAGCGGGAAAGATTTTTTCAGGCCAAGCCCCATCCAGGTTGTGGTCAGTGCGGTGGTGGTTTCCACTCAAAAGCCTGGCGAGAGACCTCAT
>JBAQHL010000496.1:0-1727 GCA_049288295.1 Desulfobaccales bacterium | reverse complement strand
CCGATGGATAACCCGGTGGATAACCTTAGGTCCTCTGAGGGCGGCTCAGAGGGCCTTTTCTTTTCGGGGCAGAGGGATAACCTCGGCCGGCCCCCTGGCCAACACCTCCACGGACTGGCGGATCTCCTCCAGCTGGAACCCCAGGCTTTCGAGGTAGCGGTTGGTGGTGGTGGCGTTCCGGTGCCGCAGGATTTTCTGGATCTTTGACAGCGGTTCGCCCGCCTTGTAGAGGATCACGGCGCTCAGGTGCCGAATGGCGTGGAAGCCGAAGGGCTCCACCCCGGCCCTCTGGCATATCCGCCGCATGAAGTGGCAGCGGCTGGTGAAGGGGTCCCCGGGGGCGTGGCCGGCGGCATAGGCGTCCTCCAGCATGGTGAAAACGTACTCGGAATGAATGGACCGCTCCTCCCACCACTGCAAGAGCGTCCGCCGCAGCTGCGTGGACATGGGGATGTGGTCAACCCGCTCCAGGCTGTCCTTGGTCTTGCCGGTGACCAGCCTGACCACATTCTGGCGGAAGTCCAGGTCGGTCCACTTCAGACGGAACACCTCCGACCGGCGGGCCGCCAGGTTAATGAAGGTCAGGAGCATCACCCGGTCCTGCCCCTGGGCCAAGTCCAGCACCCGGTCAAAGTCCTCCTCCGGGGGGACGTAGCGGGGCTGTCGCTCCTCCTTGAAGCGGTCCACCAGTAAGAAGGGGTTGGCCAGGTTGGGGAAGCCGTCCAGGAACTTGCGCCCCCACTCCCAGGCCCGGCTCAGATTGTTGCGGTCCCGGTTGGCCGAGTAGCCCGATTGCTGGTCATAGCGTTTTTACAGGAAGGCCAGGGCCAGGGCCGGGGTGAAGTCGGCCAAGGGCAGGTCGCCGCCCAGGTGGGCGGCCAGGCGCGGAACGCCACCCGCTTGATCTGGTAATTGCCCCTGGTGCCCCGGCGCTGAGCGTCGTCGAGGTAGGCGGTGGCCCAATCACCCATGGTCAAAGATACCGTGGGGATCGTCTTTTGGTTCTCTTCTTGGAGCCGCTCCTTTTCTTTCTCCTCCCAGAGGATCGCTTTGCGCCGCTCCTTTTCTCCGGGGCCGAACCACTTGCTGGCCGCGGTTTTGCCCTCGATCTTGACAAAGGCCCGCCAGCGCAGGACTCCCCTGCGGTTCGTTTCTGTCGGCATAGATAATCTCCCGTATGGGGTTTTCAAAGAACCGTAAGCAGCCTGCAACCCACACGCCGCCAAGGGCTTCAGGATACTTCCGGACGGTCCTGGGGTCAAGGCCGAAAAGCTCGGCCACCTGCTTGGCGGTCAGGGCGGCGCCCAGTTCTTTTTGGAGGCTTTCAAGGCTCATAGTGATGATGCGGAGAGGTGCTGTTTTAAATTCATTCTAAGAAAAATATACGGCTATATCTGCTATTTGTCAAGAATTTATTGCAGACATTTCTGGCTTTTCCTGAAAAAAACCGCCCTGGGGCCTGAAGGAAGTAGGTTTCAGCTGATTGATTTATCTGCTATGCAGAGGTTGTGAGGGAGATGGCAAGATGCACAGGGCTGGGTTTATTTCTGCTGGGAACCTACAGGGCAAGCCACGGATTAGGTGGGTAATTTTGCTAACCTGCAGGCGGTGGGCCAATTCTACCCCAGAAAGCTGGACAACATGACAAGAGTCCGAAATACTTGCCTTCAAAGCGGAAAGGAGGCGTGTTATAAAAAAGGCAAGGAGCGGGGTGACCAGCCATGACC
>JBAQHL010000495.1:0-6375 GCA_049288295.1 Desulfobaccales bacterium | reverse complement strand
GGGGAGGACAGGGAGCCCGGATCCCTGGTCCTCCCCCCAAACAAACCCGCCCCCTCCGCCTGCGTGCGCTGCGGGGCCTGCATGGCGGTCTGCCCCCTGTACCGGGTCACCGGCCGGGAGGCTGCCGTGGCCCGGGGCAAGCTCACCCTGTGGGAGCTGTATCAGGAGGGCCGCCTGACCTCGCCTGAGGCCCTCCGCAATTTATTTGAGTTTTGCCTGCTCTGTGGGGCCTGCACGGAAAAATGCGCGGTGGGACTGGATGTACCCGGCATGGTCAAAATGGCCCGAGCCGAGATCATCAGGCAGGCGGGCTCTGATTTCGGTCCCACCTGGCTCCTGGCCCGGGCGGCCTGGCAGGCCCCCCACCTCATTCCCCTGGCCGCGCCCCTGGCGCCCCTGGTGAACCGTCTGAAGGGCTGGCTCGGGCAGGGCAGCGGTCTGGCCTATCGCCTGTGGCCGGACCTGGCCGCGGCCCTGCGCCAGTTTCCCAACCTGAGCCGCACCCCATTCCGGAAGCAAGCCCCCTCCTTGCTCCCGGGCCGTGGTCCCCTGAAGATCGCCTTTTTCAGCGGCTGCGGCGTGGAGGCCCTTTTCCCCCAGGCGGGGCTGGCGTTTTTGCGCATTTGTGAAAGCCTGGGGATTGAGGTCATGATCCCCCCTGACCAGGGTTGCTGCGGCTTGCTGGCCGAAAGCGCCGGGGAGGTGGACTTATCCCTGGACCAGGCCAAATCTCTGGTGCGGACCTTCAGCACGCTGCCGGTTGACTTTGTGGTCACGGCCTGCGCCTCCTGCAGCTATCAGTTGAAAAGATTGGCACAGCTGTTGGCCCAGGAGCCCGAGGCTGAAGCTGCCCGGCGCCTGGTTGGCAAAATGCAAGAAGCTAGTGAATTTTTGGTGAGAGTGGCGCGGTATCAGCCTAAATATAACCCCCGGCCCGAAGGCGTGGTCTACCATGACCCCTGCCACCTGCGCCGGGGCCAGGGGATAACCTCCGAACCCCGGCAACTGCTGAGCGCATCTTCAGGGGACAGCTTCCGGGAGGCGGCCAGCATGGATTGCTGCGGGCTGGGAGGGGTTTTCGGGGTGATTTCGCCCCAGGTTTCCCGGGACCTGGGACAGGAACGGCTGGCGGTCTATGAAGCCGCCGGCGCCGGACTCCTGGCCACCACCTGCAGCGGCTGTCTGGTGCAGCTGAACCGCCTGACCCAGGGTCTAAAGACTGTCCACCTTTTGGAGCTTATGGTATAAATGATATAAAGGGAGCAAGGGTTCGCCTAAAAAGGAATTATCTCTTGACAAAATTTTCACAATGACATAGCTTTTCAAACAAACTGGCCTATAATTATACAAGGAGGATTTATAAACATGGCCTTAGTGGAACATCAGGGCAAAAAATTCGAGGTTGACGAAGATGGTTTTCTGGCCATCTTGGATGAGTGGGGCCCGGAATGGGTAGACTATGTGAAAGAGCTTGAGGGTATCAATGAGCTCAAAGACGACCACTGGAAAGTTATCCACATGCTCCAGGATTACTTCAAAAAGAACGGTATCGCCCCCATGGTGCGTATTCTTTCTAAGGTGACCGGGTTCAAACTGAAGTATATTTATGAGCTTTTTCCCTCAGGACCAGGCAAGGGTGCGTGTAAAATGGCGGGCCTTCCCAAGCCCACCGGCTGCGTCTAAGAATTCTACCCATCTCTTAGCACCCGTTTTACCTTTAGGAGGCAGATTTTCATACCTCAGGGATGGGAATCTGCCTTAATTGTTGGGTCGAGCTCAGATTGTGTTCTTGTGGTGCCGTTCCTTTTCCAACCTGCTTGGGGGCAGCCAGGATCTGTGGGATGGTAAGTTTTCAGGCGTAAGCTTCAGCCGTTATCCTGGCGCCCTTATAACAATTAATAACTGCTCGTTCCCCTCTTACTTTTCAAGAACCATGTGGCTATACCTCCTGCGGCGGCGGCTGTGGGGAGGTTTCAAGGAGCGTGGTCATGGCCAGGCAGATTAACAAGATGTTGTTTATTGAGCCCCGGGCTCCCCGGCCTCACATTTTCAGCCGGGTGGTAATTCCCCGTTTGGGTTCGGTTCTGCTGGGGACCATTCTTCAGAACCAGGGCATGGAGGTCAAGGTGGTGGTGGAAGAGGTGGCTCAACCGGACTACCGCACCCTGGACTTCAAGCCGGATGTGGTGGGTATTTCCAGCATCTCCTCCACTGCGCCCCGGGCTTACGCCCTGGCGGATTTATACCGGGAGCAAGGCATTCCCGTGATCCTGGGCGGCGCCCACCCGAGCTTCCTGCCGGAGGAAGGCTTGCAGCATGCCGATTATGTTATCTGCGGCGAGGGGGATGAGGCATTGCCGGAGCTGCTGCAAACCCTGGATGGGGGGGGTGACCTGTCCCAGGTGCGCAATGTCTGCTACCGGGAAGGGGAGGCCATCCACAAAAACCCCTGGCGCCCTTTTTTGGATGATCTGGACACCCTGCCCATCCCGAACTACAACCTGATTCACCAGTGGAAAGGCAATACAGGCTGCATTGCCATCGCCACCTCCCGGGGCTGCCCGTTCAACTGCAGCTTCTGCTCGGTGATCCACCTGTTTGGCCGCAAATACCGCTATAACAGTGTGGACCGGGTCATGGAGGAGATTCGCCTCAATGCTTCCAGGGCCAACCACATATTTTTCTGCGACGACAATTTTACCGCCAACCGCCAGCGCATCAAGGAACTGTGCGAACGCATCCTCAAGGAAAATCTTAAAGTTGAGTGGAGCGCCCAGGTGCGGGTGGAGGCGGCCCGGGATAAGGAACTTTTGGAACTCATGGCCCGGAGCGGCTGCTATGTGGTCTATGTGGGCCTGGAGTCCATCAACCCCGCCACCCTGAAGGCCTACAACAAGTCCCAGGACCTCGACAGCATCAAAGATTGCGTCATTAATTTCCATAAGCATGGCATTAATGTCCACGGCATGTTTGTCTTTGGCTCCGAAATGGACCACTATCAGGTCATCAGGGACACCGTGAAATTTTCCCGGCAAATCAACCTGGACTCCCTCCAATACCTGATCCTGACCCCGGTGCCCGGCACCCCGGTCTATGAAGAGCTGGAAAAGCAGAACCGCATCATCTGCCGGGACTGGAGCCAGTACGACGGCCACCACACCGTGTTCCAGCCACGGCAATTCACGCCCTACGAGTTGCAAACCGAGACCATCCGGGCCATGAAGAAGTTTTACAGCTGGCCCTCGGTGATCAAGCGCATCCTGGCCCGGGATTGGTTTTATGTCAAGTTGAAGGCTTACGGCCGCCTGCTCATCTGGCAATCCCGCTGGGACAAGAGCAGTTATATCCAGGATCTCAAAAAGCAGTTTACCTCCCGGGTGGAGCGCTTCCGCAGCTGGTTCCCCGGGAAAGGCCCGGTGACCCGGGTGGGCATTCCCGCAGACGCCTGGAAGCTTGGGCCCTGGGAAAACGCACCCCGGGAATTTCTCCTGCGCTTTTTACAAAAGTTAGGTGTAGAGGTGGTCCAGGAAGCTGAGCCGATGACCGAGGAGCAGAGCCCGGTGGCCGCAGTCAAGGCCGAGATTGCCCGCCTCCAGGAGAAGGCCGACCTGGTGTTGCTCCCCATCTGGGACAATCTGGAATCGGCCTGCCAGAAGGTCCGGGACGTGACCGAGGAGTTCTCCCAGGAGGGTTGGAATAAGCTTCTCCCCCTGAAGTTCAGCCGGGATTCCTTTTACAATGCCTGCATGGACCTGGGATTGGCCTTCAGGCGCCGGGCAAGCCGTATCCGCCGCGTTTACTTCCAGACCCTCCAGGAGGTGGGGGCGGAGATTTAGCAAGAGCCACCATCTGGGATGACAAAAGGCGAGGCCTCGAACAGGCTTCGCCTTTTTTTTAGGTGCGTTTTAGTGGCAAATTACCCGAAATATTGACTTTGGAAACAGTTTCTTTTTAAGCTCAGTCCGACCTCATCTCGGAATTTTTCAAAAAAGTATTGGTAAAGAAGAAAATCTTCTCCTTAAATATAAAATCAATTATCCTGTTGACTGCCAACGTCCGTATTTTTCTGTATTCCTCTCAGGGAAAACCCTTAGATCCCCTTATCTGATCTTTTTTCCACAACATCAGCAAAAAAATCTGTAATTTTGATTACTATCTAATTTTACTATTAAAAATGTGATTTACTCCGATGCCTGTCTGGGAAAGTTACCTAGAGAAGCATGTTTGGCATGCGCCTTGCTAATTAAAGGCAGCAGTGAGATTAACTTGTTAATATCGTTATAAATATATCAGGAGACCTGTGTCGCATGATCAGCAAAATGGAGAGCACTGAGTCATTGGGCGGCCTAACCCCGGAAGCCGATACACTGCTGAGAGAACTCAGGATGAACTACCCAAGGCGCATGGTTAAAAAGCGCGGGGCCATGGTGGAGCGCAAACACTGGCTTCTCGTCGCCGGCGCCGTTGTTGGCTCTGTCTTCGCCGGCGTGCTGCTGTTTTTAAAGCTGTTGGAATTGCTGTTCTGATAAGTAAGTCTGGCAGGGATTTATGATAATACTGGAAAAGCTTCTGGAAAAAATTTTCTCTGTCTTGAAAAGTTAGTATCGTGTAGGGGCAGGCGCCCTCGCCTGCCCTCAGTGGACAGCCGGGGGCGGCTGTCTCTGCACCTGGAAAGGCTTTTCATTAGTTGCGGATGAGCAACGGCTCATGAACGACTGTTATGGAATTTAAAAAAGTTTGCTTTTTCCTGCCTTCCGCTAACCGGGACGGCGCGGAATTGTCGGCCCTGGAATGCATGGATGCCTTTGCCGCCCGGGGAGCCGGGGTTCATGTGGTCTTGCCCCGAAGCGGCCCCCTCCTGGCGGATCTGGAGGCCAGGCAGTTCAGCTGTCAAATAATCCCCTACCAGGTGTGGATAGAACCCCCCGTCCCTCTCTGGAAAAGGTTGGCGGTCACCCTGTGGAACCTGGGCATCACCTATGCTGCGGCCTTTCTGGTGGACCGCCGGGGCTGCGGCCTGGTGGTCACCAACACCATTAACATCGGCGTGGGGGCCTTGGTGGCCAAACTGTGGGGCCTTCCCCACCTCTGGTATATCCGGGAGTTTGGCTATGAAGATCACGGTTGGCGCTTTCATCTGGGGGAAAAGGTTTCTGTCGGGCTGATGAACCGGTGGTCCACCGTGTGCCTGGCCGTTTCCCGGGCGGTGGCCTGCAAGTACCAGGGCAGGATTAACCCGGCCAAGGTGCATTTTCTCTATCAGCCCATCGACGTGGACCTTTCCGGGGGGGGCGACCTGGATATTCCTGACAGCCCGCCCCAGTTCACCTGCATCATGGTGGGCCGGCTCCAGGAAGGCAAGCGCCAGGAAGACGCGGTTCGGGCCCTGGCCGAACTGCGGGATGCCGGGACACCGGCCCGGTTATGGCTGGTGGGGGGGTGCGCTCCGGAGTACCGCGCCTTTCTGGAGAACCTGATTCAGGAAAAGCACCTCGGGGATCAGGTCAGGTTTTTCGGGCAGGTGGACAATGCCCTGCCTTACATCCAGAAGGCGGACGTCCTCCTGCTGTGTTCCCAGTGTGAAGCCTTCGCCCGGGTGGTGGTGGAGGCCATGAAAGCCGGGAAACCCGTGCTGGGCACCAGAAGTGGCGGCACGGTGGAACAAATCAAGGACGGCTTCAATGGTTTTTTGTATGAACCCCGGAATCACCAGGAGTTGGCCGGAAAATTAAGATACCTCCACGACCATCCCGAGGTGGCCCGGGAAATGGGGCAGAATGCACAGCAGTGGGCCATGCGCACCTTCACCCGACAGCGTTATCAAGAAGCCTTAGCCAGGATTCTCTTTGCAGACAGGAGCCCTATCCCATGAAAGTTGAGTTTTATCGCCATCAACTGGGAGAAGCGAACTTGAAACGCTTCGCCCAGGTTATGAAAACCATATTTCTGACCACCGGAGATGAAGTGGCGCTTTTTGAAAAGAGGTTTGCCGACTATTTAGGCGAAAAATATGTAATAGGATTGACCAGCGCCACGGCCGGATTGCAGCTTTCCTTAACCGCCCTGAGGATCGGGTTAGGAGATGAAGTAATAACCACACCCATGACGTTTGTGGCGACACCGTTATCCATAATGCATGCCAATGCCACTCCGGTATTTGTTGATGTAGAGGCTGATACCGGCAACCTGGATGTTAATTTGGTAGAAGCTGCCATCACCTCGAAGACAAAAGCGATAATGCCGGTGCACTTGTATGGTCAAATGGTTGACATGATACATCTAAAAAAAGTTGCTCAAGACCATAACCTTTTTATTATTGAAGATGCGGCACATTGTTTAGAAGGGGTGCGAGATAATATACGGGTAGGGCAATTG
>JBAQHL010000494.1:0-2643 GCA_049288295.1 Desulfobaccales bacterium | reverse complement strand
CGCTTTCAGTGATGGTTTCCGCCAGAGAATTTTTAAACAGGTCGTCAATTTTTTCGGCTACGGGGCCGGCCAGTTCCGGGGCGGCAATCTGGGAAAGAAACCAGCCCACCTGGTCGGCCCGTTCCGGAAAATTCTTTTTCATGGTTTCGTTGAGATAATCCCAATGGAAGAAAAAACGGCCCTCGTCGGTGGTGGGGTCCCGTCCGGTGTAGACGGCCTTGAGGACGAAGCGGTACTCTCCGGGAAAGATGGTGCCCTTGAGGACAATAGCATCCCCCAGGCGCCAGCCGTAGCGTTGGGCCAACTGGCGGCCTGCCACGCAGCCCCTGCGGTCTTGCAGGAGTTCGAGTTTCTGCTCCGGTGGAATCACATATTCCGGGTAGATTTCCAGGTACCTCGGCAAATACACGGAAAATTGAGGGAAAAAGTTGCGTTCATCTATGTAAATGCCCCCGAACCAGTTGCCATAGGTGAGATTGACGATGCCCGGGATGGCGGCGATCTTGGGCTGATAGGCCAGGGGCAGGCGGAAAACCAAGGAGATGGCGTTTCGGGTGATCAGGCGCAGGGGGGAGGAGGCCGCCACCCCGGAATACCAGGCCGCCACCACGGTGCGCAAAAGGCAAAAGGCCAGAATGGCCAGGGCCATGCCGCCGATGGTCAGGCCGGAGCGCAGAGGATGCCGCCAGGTGTTGCGCCAGGTTAGTTTGAGCATGGAAGCTGTCCAGAAAGCAGTAAGTCCTTTGCTCCGCAAAAAACATAATCAAGACTTAGTGGATGAGGGGGGCTAAGGGCCACAGGCCCTTACCCCCCTCCCCTGCTAAGACTTATCACAGTCCTGCAATATCTCCAAAGCCCTTAGGCCCACGGCCAGCAAGCGCCGTTCCGCCTCCTGCCGTTTACGTTTCAGGCCGAAAGCCTTGTCGCCCGTGACCCGGTTGGTAAAAACCGCGCACATGCCCCCAGCCCGCAAGTTATAAGAAGAAGCCTGGGCCAGGGCCAGATACACGGACATTTCCATTTCCAGGTTAAGGACGCCGGCCCGCTGCAGCCTTGCCACCTTGTCTGGTTCAGCGGTGGGAAAGCCCGGCGCTAATCTCCCCTGGCCGGCATAGAAATCAGAGGTGGTGCAGGTGGTCCCCACATGGTAAGGCGCCTGCAACTCTTCTGCGGCCTGAATCAGGGCCTCAAGGACAGCCGGATGGGCCGGCACGGGACCCATCTCCGGGGCATAATAATGAGAGGTGCGCTCATCCCGGAGAGCCTCCCGGGTGATGATCAGATCCCCCACCTGAATATGAGGCTGCAGGGCCCCGCAGCTTCCCAGGCGGATGAAGGTAAGGGCCGGGGCGCACTGGGCGGCCTCCACCACGGCGATGGCAGTGTTGTCGGGGCCGATGCCCGTGGCCATGATGGAGACCGGCAGACCGCGATATTCCCCGGTAAGGGTGAGGAACTCCCGGTAAGCGCGGCGGACCTGCACCCGGTCCAGCAGGCGGGCCAGCCTCCGGGCCCGCCCCGGATCGCCGCAGGTGAACACATAGGGGGCGATATCCCCCGGACCGCAGTCTATATGGTAATAGCGGCCATGCTCATTAATGGGCAGATCGTGGGGAGGAGAGCCTCCGGGAATTTCTTGCTCCGCCGCCATGGCTCCGACCTCAAGAGGGAACTTGCGGGGGGCCGGGAACGCGACAGGCCGCCTTATCGTTGCGTTCATCCACGCTGAGATTCCCCTTGATGAGGCGGATGAGTCGGGGGGCATAGGAAGCGGCTTCCGGATCGTGGGTGACCAGGATGATGGTTTTGCCGAACTCGCCGTTGAGGCGGCATAACAGGTCCAGGACCTCCGTGGCCGACTCCCGGTCCAGGTCGCCGGTGGGCTCATCCGCAGAAATGAGGGTGGGGTCGGTAATCAGGGCCCGGGCAATGGCCACCCGCTGTTGCTGGCCGCCGGAAAGCTGGGACGGGTAGTGATGGCTCCGATCGCTTAAGCCCACCAATTCCAGGGCCAGGTCCACGTGCTCCCGGCGCTCCCGGCGGGACAAGGGCGTGAGCAGCAGCGGCAGTTCCACGTTCTCAAACGCGGTAAGGACCGGGATGAGCTGATAGAACTGGAAAATAAACCCCACATGCCGGGCCCGCCAGGCGGCCAACTGACCCTCGGAGAGGCTGGTCAGGTCCACCCCGCCCACTGTCAGGACCCCTCGGTCCGGGCGGTCCAGCCCGGCAATGAGGTTTAAGAGGGTGGTCTTGCCCGAGCCCGAAGGGCCCATGAGGGCCATAAATTCCCCCTCCGCGATATTAAGGGAGATGTCTTCGAGCACCGGCAATGTTTGGCTTCCCCGCCGGTAGGACTTATAAAGATGGTCGATAACCACCAGGGGAGCCGCTGTGCTGTTTTGAGGTCCGGTAAGCATGAGAATTAGGAAACTGGTAAGGATGATGAGAGGACTCTTAAAAGGATCATGATTCCTTCAACTTGACCCGATCGCCATCGTCCAGGGAAGGCGGCGGGTTCACCACCACCCGGTCCCCTTCCTTGAGGCCGGCGGCGATTTCCATCAATTCCCCCAGGGCCGGGCCGGCGGTCACCTTGGTCTCCTTAACCTGATTGCCCTCGAGGACGAAGGCCACGGTGCG
>JBAQHL010000493.1:0-10411 GCA_049288295.1 Desulfobaccales bacterium | reverse complement strand
GTGTTGGACTGGTCCCTCAAGAAAAAGATGAAGGCCCACGAGGAGCAGGAGACTTTACGGCAGGCGCTGGCCTCAGCCTGATGAATCCCTGGCGGCCAAGCGGTGCAAGGGCAAGGCCTGGAGGCCGCCAGGAATGCAACGGCATCGGGTGAGGGCGCAAAAGGTAAGGGGAGTAGAAAACTATGACATTTCGAGTCCTCCTGGTGGATGACGAAGGTGAATTTGTTTCCGCTCTGGCGGAACGGCTCCACTTGCGGGGCATAGACGCCCGCATCGCCACCAGCGGCTCTGAAGCCCTGGAAAAAATCGCGACCGACCAACCCCAGGTGATCGTTTTGGATGTGCTGATGCCCGGTATGGGGGGGCTGGAGGTGTTGCAGGGCATCAAAAAAACCCACCCCCGCTTGCCGGTCATTCTGATAACCGGACGGGGCACCTGGGACGGCATTCAAGGCATTCGTCTGGGCGCCTATGATTGTCTGGCCAAACCCCTGAAGATCGAAGAGCTGATGCAGGTCATGTCCCACGCGGTGAATTACCCGAGGGCCATCAGGGGAACAGGCGCGAGGAACGGGCGTGTGAAAACTTTTTCTCACCTGGTCCAGGAGGTCCAGGCGCCGGGCCGTTGCCACCAGTGCGGCGGGTGCGTGGCCTTTTGCGCCGCCAATTACGGAGCCCTGGGGTTGGGGGATGACGGCAGGCCCTGTTATCGCGATGAGGAAAAGTGCATCGCCTGCGGTATCTGTTATTCCATCTGTCCGGAAATCAGCGAGTTGGACGCTGACACCAAAAAGCTGGTGTCCTGGAGTGACCCCATGGGGCGCATCCTGGGAGCCGCGGTGGCCAGGGCCAAAAATCCGGAGGTTCGGCTCCGGGCCACCGACGGCGGGGTGGTGACCGCGCTGCTCCTCGACCTGTTTGACCGGGGCCGCATCGACGGGGCCATCGTCAGCCGGAGGGTGGGGCCTTTTCAGCGCCAACCCTGGCTGGCCCGCAGCCGGGAGGGCATCCTGGCCGCGGCGGGGTTTCACTTTGACACCGTCCCCAACCTGGCCCATTTCTCTGAAGAGTACTCCACCTATTCACCTTCTCTTATGGAGTTGAAGGATGTGGCCAAAAAGGCCCACAACCGGCTGGCCTTTGTGGGCACGCCCTGCCAAATCAACGCCCTGCGGCGCATGGAGGTCCTGGGGGTGGCTCCTGCGGACGCAGTCCACATCCATTTCGGCCTCTTTTGTGCCGGTAATTTTCAATTTGGTCCCGCCGAGCGTCGACACCTGGAAAATCTCGGCAATTTTCACTGGAATGACGTTTGTAAGGTCAATCTGAAAGAAGAGCTGATGATTCACCTGCGCCAGGGGGACATCCGTTCCATCCCCCTGGACCAATTGACCTTTATGAAAAGGCAGGCCTGCCTGTTCTGTGGCGATTTTTCGGCGGAATATGCCGACATCTCCTTCGGGGGCCTGGGCGCTCCCCCGGGGTGGACCACGATTATGCTGCGCTCCGCCAAGGGGGAGGAATGCCTGGCCAGTGCGTTGAGGGAGTCCGTTGAACTGGTCAGCTACTGGGATAGTCCCGGCCTGTCCCATGATCTGACGGCTAAGGTGTTGGAGTGGTCTGATCAGAAAAAGCAGGATGCCTCGAAACATCTCCAGGAGCAGGAGCGGCGGGCGGTTTAGTGGAAACGGTGAGGTAAGCCATGGATGATGACAGAACGGTGCTCGGATCGGTAATGGTGGTGGGGGGCGGCATTGCCGGCATGCAGGCCGCCCTGGACCTGGCCAACTCCGGCTATTTTGTGCATCTGGTGGAAAAGCAGGCGGCCATCGGCGGGGCCATGGCCCAGCTGGACAAGACCTTTCCCACCAACGACTGCGCCATGTGAATTTTGGCTCCCAAGCTGGTCGAGGTCGGCCGGCACCACAACATCCAACTCCACACCCTTGCCGAGGTAACCGGCTTAAACGGAGAGCCTGGCCGGTTTGCGGTAAAGGTGAAAAAACAGGCCCGCTATATCGATCCGGACAAATGCGTCGCCTGCGGCCTGTGTGCTGAAAAATGCGAAATTAAGGTGCCCGATGACTTCAACCTGGGCCTGGACTTTCGCAAAGCCACTTATGTTCCATACCCCCAGGCCGTTCCCCTGAAATATACCATTGACCGGGACCATTGCCTCCACTTCATGAAGGGCACCTGCCGGGCCTGCGAGGAATTCTGCCCCTCCCGGGCGGTCAATTTCCAGCAGAGCGACGTGGACCGCGAAATCGAGGTGGGGGCCCTCATCCTGGCCATGGGTTTTCGGGCCTTTGACCCCAGGCAGCAGAGGGGGTTTTCTTCCTATTCCTCCCCCCATGTCTTGACCAGCTTTGAGTTTGAGCGAGTGTTGTCGGCTTCCGGGCCTTATAAAGGACACCTGATCCGTCCGGCGGACTTTGCCGAACCTAGGAAAATCGCCTGGCTCCAGTGCGTCGGTTCCCGGGATTTGCACCACACCGACAATCCCTATTGCTCATCGGTGTGCTGCATGTACGCCGTCAAGCAGGCGGTGATCGCCAAGGAGCACAGCCGGGAGCCTCTGGAAACTGCGATATTTTTTATGGACATGCGCACCCCGGGGAAGGAGTTTGAAAAATACCTGTGGCGGGCCCAACAGGAGCACGGCGTCCGTTTGGTGCGCTCCAGGATCCATAGCCTCAGGCCCATGCCGGACGCCCAGGGCCTAGAGTTGCGATATCTCCAGGAAGACGGCGCCATGTTCACAGAAACCTTTGATATGGTGATTCTCTCCGTGGGCTTGGAGGTTCCGGTTGACACCCTGAAGCTGGCCAGGAGCCTGGACCTGGAGATCGACCCCAAAACCCGCTTTGCCAGAACTTCCCCCTTCACCCCGGTGTCTACCAACAAACCTGGGATTTTCATCTGCGGGGCTTACTCGGGGCCCAAAGACATTCCCCAGTCAGTCATGGAGGCCTCGGCCGCGGCGGCGGCCGCCGCTGAATTCCTGGCCCCGGCCCGGGGCAGCGACATCACCGCCCCGGCCAGGACGCCAGAGGTGGAGGTCGCCGCCGGGGAGGAGCCCCGGGTGGGGGTGTTCGTCTGCCGCTGCGGCAGCAATATCGCCGGGGTCATCGATGTCCCGGCCCTGGTGGAGTATGCCCGGACCCTGCCCCAGGTGGTCATGGCCGGGGAGAACCTGTTCACCTGTTCTGCCGACACCCAGGTCCTGGTGCAGCAGGCCATACAGGAGCACCACTTGAACCGGGTGGTGGTGGCCTCCTGCAGCCCCCGCACCCATGCCCGCCTTTTTATGGAGACCCTGGCCCAGGCGGGCCTCAACCCCTATCTCATGGACATGGCCAATATCCGCAACCAGGACTCCTGGGTGCATCAGCACCAGCCCGAAGCGGCCCTGGCCAAAGCCATGGACATGGTGCGCATGGCCGTGGCCCGG
Source organism: Desulfobaccales bacterium (assembly GCA_049288295.1). GTDB lineage: Bacteria > Desulfobacterota > Desulfobaccia > Desulfobaccales > 0-14-0-80-60-11 > JBGSLA01. Next base: position 6,957 of record JBAQHL010000493.1, on the reverse strand, counting down.
GTGGCCAACCTGGAGCCCCTCCATCCCCAGGTCTTTCAGGTAAATCAAGCCGCGCTGGTGGTGGGCGGCGGGGTGGCGGGCCTGGAAGCGGCCCTCTCCCTGGCCAACATGGGGTTCCAGACCATCCTGGTGGAAAAGACCGACTGCCTGGGGGGCAATGCCCGGCACCTGGTCATCAATGCCCGGGGCTACTCCTACCCCGGCTACCTGCAAGGCCTGGTGGACAAGGTGACCAATCACGACAAAATCGAGGTCCTGTACAACACCATGGTGCAGGAGACCACGGGCTTCATCGGCAATTTCCAGACCACCGCGGCCCACCCCGGCGGCGTGCGCCAGTTTGAGCACGGGGTGGTCATCCTGGCCACCGGCGGCCACGCCCTGGCCCCCACGGAATACCTTTACGGCGAGCACCCCGATGTGGTCCTCCCCCTGGAATTCGACAAGGCCATCGCCGGAAAAGACCCCCGGGTGCTGGCAGCCCGGCAGGTGGTCTTCATCCAGTGCGTGGGCTCCCGGGAACCCGAACGGCCTTATTGCAGCCGCCTGTGCTGCACCCAGTCCATCGAGAGCGCCCTGGCCCTAAAAGAGCTGAACCCGGACCTGGAGGTCTTCATCCTCTATCGGGATATGCGCACCTATGGCGATAAAGAGCTGCTGTACCAGGAGGCCCGGGAGAAAGGCGTCATTTTTATCCGGTATGAGCCGGAGCATAAGCCTCGGGTGGAAAAGCTGGAGGCAGGCGGTCTGGCCGTAACCGTGGTTGACCCGATCCTGGGGCGGCCGCTGAGGTTGAGCCCCGATCTCCTCGTCCTGGCCAGTGCCATCCTGCCCAACCCCAGCCAGGAGTTGGCAGAAATTTTCAAGGTCTCCCGCACTCCTGAAGGCTTTTTCAACGAGGCCCACGCCAAATTGCGCCCGGTGGATTGCATTACCGACGGCATTTACCTGGCCGGGGTGGCTCACTATCCCAAGCCCCTGGAAGAGTCCGTGGCCCAGGCCAAGGCGGCTGCGGTCCGGGCCGCCACGGTTCTGAGTCAGAACCAGGTGGAAGTGGAGCCCACGGTGGCCGCCGTGGATCAAAATCTCTGCATCGGCTGCGGTTTCTGTGAGCTTTCCTGCCCGTATCACGCCATGCACCTGGTGCAGGTTCCGGGCAAGGGGCTCAGGGCCGAGAATTTGCCGGCTTACTGCAAGGGCTGCGGCATCTGTGCGGCAGGGTGCCCCCAGCGGGCCATTGACATGATGCACTTTCGCGACCGGCAGGTGTTGGCCGTCATCCATGCGGGCGGCAGACTTAGCTATTTCGCTGAGGAAGGGAGGTGGGCATGAACGACGCAGCCCCTGCGAAAATTCTGGCCTTTTTGTGCAACTGGTGTTCCTATGCCGCGGCCGACCTGGCCGGGGTCTCCCGATTTCAATATCCCGCGGCGATCCGCACCATGATGACCATGTGCAGCGGGCGGGTGGACCCGGTCCATATTGTGGAAAGCTTGCGGAGCGGTTTTGACGGCGTCCTGGTCTTTGGGTGACACCCGGGTGAATGCCATTACCAGGCTGGTAATGCTTTTGCCGCCCAAAGAATCCATCTGGTGCGCGACCTGCTCAATCTCGCCGGCATCGGCCCGGACCGGGTGCATCTGCGCTATGTCAGCTCCAGTGAAGGCCAGCTTTTTGCCGACTATGTAACCGAACTGACCGGGGTGGTGGAAAAATTAGGCCCCCTGGAGACGAATGCCAGGCAACTGCCCCTGGCCGCGGCCCACCGGACCCTGAACTCCCCTTCCTTACGCTGGCTGTTGGGTCTGGAAACTCAGCTCACGGAAAAGGAAAACGTCTTCCACGAAAAGCTGGATGCGGATGCGTACCAGAATATTCTGCAGCGTGCGGCCCTGGAAGAATATCAAAAGGCCTTGATTTTTGAGAGCTTGAAGGAGGAGGCCAAAACAGTCCGGGATATCGCGGCCGCCACCGGCCTGCCCTTATACACCGTGTCTCTCCGGTTGAATGATTTGGAACGCACCGGTCAGGCCGCCTACCAGGGCCACGAGGGGAACAGCCCCAGGTTCGGCGTTATTGCGGGTTAAGATGAAGCTCCGAGAAGGCGCATGACCTGGCTCGCCTCGGGATTTCCCATCGGGGAGGCGCCAGGAAGCGGAGAGGAGGAGTGTCATGGACACCAAGGACAAGATCGGCGCTGCACTGGTGGTAGGAGGCGGCATTGCCGGGATGCAGGCCTCTCTGGATTTGGCCAACTCAGGATTCCGGGTGTACCTGGTGGACCAGGCGCCCACCATCGGCGGGGTCATGTCGCAGCTCGACAAGACGTTCCCCACCAACGACTGCGCCATGTGAATTATCTCGCCCAAGCTGGTCGAGGTCGGCCGGCACGACAATATCGAGATCATCACCTGCTCGGAATTGGAGTCCCTGTCCGGGGAGGAAGGAAATTTCCGCGCGGTTTTAAAGAACCTGCCCCGCTATATTGACCCGGACAAGTGCACCGCCTGCGGTGATTGCTGCCAGGTGTGCCCGGCCAGCGTCATCAATGATTACAATACCGGGCTGGACCGCCGGGCGGCCACCTATATCAAGTATCCCCAGGCAGTGCCCCGGGCCTATGCCATCGACCGCAGCGCCTGTCTCGGCTGCGGCTTGTGCGAAAAGGTCTGCCTGGCGGGCGCCGTGAATTACGGCGACGTGGTGCGGCTGCGCCAGGTGGAGGTGGGCGCGGTGGTTCTGGCCCCGGGCTACCAGGTGTTCGATCCCTCCCGGCTGACGGCCTACCGGTACGGCAAATCCCCCAACGTCATGACCTCCCTGGAGTTTGAGCGCATCCTGAGCCCCTCCGGACCCTACAAGGGCCATGTTATGCGCCCCCTGGACCGGGAAATCCCGGAAAAGATCGCCTGGATTCACTGTGTGGGCATGCGCAGCGAACAGGAGGGCTCGCACCCTTACTGCTCCAATTTCTGTTGCATGGCGGCCCTCAAACAGGCCATCATCGCCCGGGAGCACATCGGCCCCCACCTGGACATGGCCCTGTTTTATATGGACATGCGCACCCCCCGGAAAGATTTTGAGAAATACTGCGTGCGCATCAAGGACCAGGGGGCGCGGTTGATCCGTTCCCGGGTCCACAGCGTGGACCAGGTGCCTGGCACCGAGGATCTCAAGGTGCGCTACGTGGCCGAATCAGGGGAGCTGCAGGAGGAGACCTTCAACCTGGTGGTGCTGTCCGTCGGGGGCGTGGTCTCCCCCGGCACCATCGAGCTGGCCCGAAAGTTGGGGGTGCGCCTGGGCCACAACAAGTTCATGGACACCCAGTGCTTTGCCCCGGTGACCACCTCCCGCCCGGGCATTTATTCCTGCGGCTTCTTCAACGGCCCCAAGGACATTCCCCAAACGGTGATGGAGGGGAGCGCTGCGGCTGCGGCCGCGGCTGGCGCCCTGGCTTCGGCCCGGGGGTCGCTAGTGACCGACAAGGTCTACCCGCCGGAAAAGGACGTCTTCCAGGAAGAACCCAGGGTGGGGGTGTTTGTCTGCAACTGCGGCCGCAATATCGGCGGGTATGCCGACGTGCCGGCCATCGCCGCATATACCCGCACCATACCCGACGTGGTCTATGTGCAGGAAAATTTGTTCAGCTGCTCCCAGGACGCCCAGAGCCAGATGGGGGAAATGATCAAGGAGCATAATCTGAACCGGGTCATAGTGGCCGCCTGCAGTCCCTCCACCCATCAGCCCATTTTCCAGGACATGCTCAGGAATGCCAGCCTCAACAAATATCTCTTTGAGATGGCCAACATCCGCAACCAGGGCACCTGGGTGCACATGAAGGACCCGGAGGCCACCACGGAAAAATGTAAGGACCTGATCCGCATGGCGGTAGCCAAGGCCCGGCTTCTCGAACCCCTGAATTACCTCACCATGCCGGTGAACAAGACGGCCCTGGTAATAGGGGGCGGGGTCACGGGTATGAACGCGGCCCTGAACCTGGCGGACCAGGGCTTTCATGTGCATCTGGTGGAAAGGAAACTGCGCCTGGGGGGCAATGCCCTCAAATTGCACACCACCTGGCGGGGGGGGTATGTGGGGCCGCGGCTCCAGGGCCTGATTGCCCGGATCATCAATCATCCCCAGATAACCGTGCACTACCGGTCGGTGGTGGAAAAAGTCAGCGGGGTGGTGGGCAATTTCAGGTCGACCCTGTCCCGCAACCAGGTGGTGGACCACGGCATCGTGGTCATCGCCATCGGGGCTGAACCCTACCGGCCCCATGGCCAGTATCTCTACGGGGAAAACCCCAACGTGCTCCTCTCCCTGGACCTGGACCAGGAAATCGCCGAGGACAGCGACCGCCTCAAACAGGCCCAGGCTGCGGCGTTCATCCAGTGTGTCGGGTCCCGCATCCCGGAAAGACCCTATTGCAGCAAGGTGTGCTGCAGCCATTCCGTGGAAAACGCCCTGAAACTCAAAGAAATAAAGCCGGACATGGATGTCTATGTCCTCTTCCGGGATATGCGAACCTATGGGGAGCGGGAGATGTTCTATGAAATGGCCCGGGAACAGGGGGTGATTTTCATCCGGTATCACCTTAACGACCCTCCCTGGGTGGAAGAGGCCGGCGGCCGGATCAGGATCACGGTGAAGGACCATATCCTGCAGATGCCGGTAAAGCTTGACGTTGACCTGTTAACCCTGGCCACGGCCATCATCCCCCATCCCAATGAACCCCTGGCCGAACTCTACAAAATCCCCTTAAACCCCGAGGGCTTTTTTAACGAAGCCCACGCCAAGATCAAACCGGTGGATGCCCCCAGCGAGGGCATTTTCCTGGCGGGCCTCTGCCACTATCCCATGCCCCTCCAGGAATCCGTGGCCGAAGCCCTGGCCAACGCGGCCCGGGCCTCCACTATCCTGGCCAAGGAGGTCATTGAACTGGAGTCCACCATCTCCCAGGTCATCGACGCCAACTGCGACGGCTGCGCCTTCTGCATCGACTCCTGCTCATTTCAGGCCTTGACCCTGATTGAATATATGTATGAAAGCAATATAAAGAAGACGGTGGAGGTCAATGAAATCAAATGCAAGGGCTGCGGTTCCTGCATGGCCACCTGCCCAAAGCAGGGAGTCCAGGTGGCGGGCTTTACCCTGGACCAGTTGGGGGCCCAGGTGGACGCGGCCCTGGCCGTGGCCTGACGCGGGAGGGCTCTTTTTTAAAAATTTATAGAATAACAGGGGCACCGAGGCACACATCCCGGGCTCCGGCCAAAATTACCGAGAAATCAGGCGGATTGGCTGTGCGTTAGCTGATCCGCTTTTTTTTAGGGACAGCAACCCCCTCCATCCCCCGGGCATTAAAACATTAGCCTGGCAATAATAATGGCAATGATAATCCCCACCAGGTCGGCGGTAAGGCAAACGGCCACCAGATACCTGGCCTTCTTGATGCCTGCAGCCCCGAGGTACACGGCCAGGACGTAAAAGGTGGTTTCGGCGCTGCCCATAACCACTGCGGAAATGAAGCTGGCGGGGGAGTCAGGCCCGGTAGTCTTGAGGATTTCCGTAAAGATGCTCAGGGTGGCGGCGTTGGACAAGGGCTTGATCATGGCCACCGAAAAGACCTCCACGGGCAGGTTCAGGGGAGAGGCGGCCAGGGAGAACAAGCCTTTGAGGAAATCGTGGGCCCCGGAGGCCTGGAAGGTTTTGACCATAATAAATATGGCCAGGACATAAGGGAAGATGCCCATGATGATTTCTATGCCGTCCTTGGCCCCGGTGACAAAGGAGTCATAGACCGACACCCCTCTGGCAAAGCCATAGGCAATGGTAAAAAGCAGGAAAAGGGGAATGATGTATTGGAAGGCCGCAGTTAAGGTATTCATCAATATGCTTCCCTGGCGCTGGATTTTCTAAAGATATAGAGAATCAACACAGCCACTATTGTGGAAAGAAGGGTGGAGATAAAAGTGGGCAAGAAAATACGGTTTGGGTTGCTGGCGCCGTAGTTGGCCAGAAGACCGATGACTGTAAAGGGGATGAGTTGAATGCTGGAGGTGTTGATCACAATAAACAGCATCATCTCAAAGGTGATGGTGTCCTTTTGGGGGTTGAGGGTCTGCAGATCCTCCATGGCTTTAATCCCCAGGGGGGTGGCGGCATTGCCGATCCCCAGGAAATTTGCCAAAAGATTCAGGGTGATGGCGGTGATGGCAGAATGCCCCTGAGGAATATTCCTGAACAGAGAAGAGATGAACGGGGTAAAGAAATTGGAGAGCTTGTACATCAACCCCGAATCTTCCAATATTTTGGTGATGCCCAGCCACAAAGAGACAATGCCCACCAGGTAGAGACACACTTCCACCGCGGCCTTGCCGGCTTCAAACAGCGCCTTGGTGAACTCCCCGATGCTGCCGTTCACCACGGAAAATAACACGCTGACCGCGATGACCAAAAGCCAAACCGTGCTCATCAAGCCTCCTGATTAAGACCTCTGCGAAAATTCCAGGTTTGCCCAAAAGCTCCTCAATGAATCAATATATTGTAGAGCAGGCCCCTCGCCTGCTAAATCTAGCCGGAGGCGGCTGTTCTCCACGTTTTCCGCAGAGGTCTCGATTTAGACTTTAAAATGATACATTAAGGGGACGGGCGCCCCTGCCTGCCTTTGGTGGGCAGTGCCCACGCTACATTTTCTCAGGCGCCCCAATTGGTTCGTAAGACGCACCTCACAACTCGAAACTCAAAATACCATAGCACACTTTTTACCGGAATCGAGAGGGGCAGATGGCGAGAAACGCTTTTCGTCCGCCGGGGAGCGGCCGGGGCCATAGTGTCCGGCAAGGTTCTTGCTCTCGATTGTTGTGACTATGAATTCTGGAAAGAGCTATTTAGATAACATCTTATTTTTAATAAATATTTAATCTTTTAACCCTTGTGGCCGGAGATATACTGAGG
>JBAQHL010000492.1:0-1514 GCA_049288295.1 Desulfobaccales bacterium | reverse complement strand
AGCTCCTTCCTCCGGCTGAGACCATCGCCCGGGTGAGAAAACGCCTTTCCCAGATAAAGCTGGACCTTCTCCAGGAAACCCTGCGCATTGACTCAGGCCGCCTGGACATCCCGGTGTATATCAGCCTCCTGGGGATGGACGCCCAGCGGGTGGTGCCCACCAAAAAACAGATGGGCAAAGGGGCCACCCCGGTGCAGGCCGAAGCCAGCGCCCTCATGGAACTGGTGGAGCGCTTCAGCTTCTTTTCGTATGCGGCCGAAGGACCCCTGACTTTTGCCCGGCCACAAGATTTTCCCGGCTTGGCCCTGGACTTTTCTTATCTGGCCAGGTCTCTCTTTGACAACTCCACGGAGTCCGGGAAAGCGGCGGCCCTTTACCAGAACTGGCCCCTTTATTTCGCGCCGGCCACCAACCTGACCAGGGAAGAGGCGGTCATGCTCCCTTTCCACTGGTTTTATCTCATCGAAGAGTACAACGGCCCGGCCGCGGGCAACTGCCTGGAAGAGGCCATTCTCCAGGGTCTGTGCGAAGTCGTGGAGCGCCACGTGGGCTCGGTGATCAGCCATGAGCGCCTCATCACCCCCTTGATTGACCCGGAGACCGTGACGGACCCGGCGGCCCGGGAACTTCTGGAAAAATTCCGCCAAAACGGCATCAAGGTGTATCTCAGGGACTTTTCCCTCGATACCGGCATCCCTTCGGTGGGCGCCCTGGCTTATGATCCGGCCACCTTCCCCCGGGAGAGCGAGATTGTTTTTACCTGCGGCACCACCCCGGACCCCAACAAATCCGTGAGTCGGGCCCTGACGGAGATCGCCCAACTGGCCGGAGACTTCCACCGCCGCACCAGTTACAAGCCCACCCTGCCCAAATATGACACCCTGGAGGAGGCCGCCTATCTGATGGCCGAGGGGCCGACGGTATCGCTTGACTCCCTCCCCAGCCTGGGCCACGACAACCTGGCCGAAGAGGTGCGCCGCTGTCTGTCCGCCCTGGACCGGCTCAATCTCGAGGTCCTGGTGGTGGACGTCACCCATCCGGATCTGCAAATCCCGGTGGTTTACGTGCTCATTCCCGGCACCCATTTCTTGGACCACACCCGGAACACCAACGTCATCTTCCACCTGGCCAAGACCGCCAGCCTCTATGCCCCGCCGGAGGCGGCCCAGGTTGCTCTGGCGCGCCTCGCCGCCGCTTTCCCGGAACGCTTTGACGTGCACTTTTTTCAGGGAGTCACCCTGGAACACCTGGAGCGTCCGGAGGAGGCCCTTGTTCATTTCCAGAAGGCCTTGGGCTTACATCCCCCGGAACATGAAGTGGCCAGCATTTACGTGCACCTGGGCTCCTGCCACAAGGACCTGGGTGATTACCCCCAGGCTATGGTGGCGCTCAGGCAGGCCCGGGAACTCAACCCCGATCTCAAGGAGGCCCATCACCTGCTGGGCTTCTGCTTTTTTAAACAGGAAAAATACCAGGAAGCGGTGCACTGCTTCGAGCGGGTCATCGAGCTGGAC
>JBAQHL010000491.1:0-4388 GCA_049288295.1 Desulfobaccales bacterium | reverse complement strand
AGTCATGGGCCTGGGCGGATGCTGCATCCATTGAAATTATCAGGGTTTGCAGGCCCGCGTCCCGGAGGCCCTGGATAAGGGTAGGGGTGAGGAGGAGGCCATTGGTCACCAAAAGAGTCTGGAATCCCAAAGCCCGAGCCTGCCCCAGGCAGCTCAGCAGGTCGGGATAAAGGAGCGGTTCCCCCCCGGTCAGGCAGACATACCTGATACCGGCCCGCTGCATGGCCTGAAAACCTATGTTTAGCCGGGCGGGGTCGGCCATGTGCCGGTCGGCGGCAGGCACCTGGGGGAAGCTGCAGAAACGGCAGTGAGCGTTGCAGGCGTTGGTGACGGCTATTTGCAGGAAGCCGGGGCCGCCCTGCCGGGCCAGTTTCACCAGGTCTTTGCAGGTCATGAGCAGCTGGAGCGGGGGCCTCTTGTCCCTTCTTTGTCTTGTCGCCGGCTGAACAGAAAGGTGAGGAACTCCTGACCGGTCTGGAGATAGCGCCGCCGTTCCACCGGGTCTTTGATCATGCACCGGATAATGCGGGCCAGGGTTTGGGGCCGGAAATAAAAGCGGCGGTAAAAGCGGGAGACCGCCTTGAAAATGTCCTGGGCCGCCAAACCGGGGTATTCCACCACGCATTGCTGGTACCCGGTGGAACCGTCCACCAGGTTTTGGTCCGCCATGTAGCCTTTTCCCCGGCAAAAATCAAAGAACTCCGTCCCTGGATAGGGAGAGGCCAGGGATACTTGAATGGTGTCCGGGTTGAGTTGGCAGGCAAAACGCATGGAGGCCTCGATGGAAGCCCGGCTCTCCCCGGGGAGGCCCACCATGAAGGTGCCGTGCACCATGATCCCCAGTTCCTTGCACCAGCGCATGAAGCGCAGCCCCATTTCCGGGGTGGCGCCCTTTTTGATGTTTTTCAGCACCTGGGGGTCGCCGGACTCGAAGCCCACCACCAGCAGGCGCAGGCCCCCTTCTTTCATGGCCCTCAGGGTCTCATAGCTGGTGTTCACCCGGCCGGTGGCGGACCAGGTGCATTTGAGGGGCGCCAGGGCCCGGGCCATTTCCTGGGCTCGCTCGCCGTAGGCCGTAAAGGTGTCGTCATCAAAGAAAATTTCCGCGGTCTGGGGAAAAAGTTCCAGGGCCCGGCGCACCTCGGATACCACGTTGGGGACGCTTCTCACCCGGTAGCGCCGCCCCGTAAAGGTTTGGGGCCACAGACAGTAGACGCACTGGTGAGGGCAGCCCCGGCCGGTATAGATGGAAACGTAGGGGTAGCGGAGATAGGGAATATTGTAATTTTCGATGCGCAAATCCCGATGATAAATATCGGTGACAAAAGGCAAGGCGTCCAGATCTTCTATGAAAGGCCGGTCATCGTTATGCTGGAGGCGGCCGTTCTCCCGGAAACTCAGCCCCAGGATTTTATCCCAGGGACGATCCTGGGCCATCTCCAGGATGGTGTAGTCAAACTCCCGGCGAGCCACAAAGTCCAACTGAGGAGCGGCAGCCAGGGACTCTTCCGGCAAAATGGAGACTTGTGGTCCCACCAGGCCGGCCACCAGCCTGGGGTTTTCTGCTTTGAGGCGGGTGATGGTGGCCAGATCGGCACCAAAAGAAGCGTTGGAGGTGAAAATCACCACCAGGTCAAAGTCCCGGGCTATGGACGCCACCCGGTCCACCGTCAAGTTTTCAGGGGGGGCGTCCACCACCCGGCTTTCCGGGATCATGCCCGCAGGATAACAAAGCCAGGTGGGATACCAGAACGAGACCACCTCCCGGGTGGCCTGATAGCGGGAGCCGGCGCCGCCGTCGAAGTCCTGAAAAGAAGGCGGATTAAGAAAAAGGGTGCGTTTCATGGGCTGACTTTCTCAAAAATAATCGTTAACTTTATCCAAGTAAGCGGGGTTTGTCGACCAGAATTCTAAAAAAGTATCGTGAATCCCTGTGAAATTGTATAGTTCGATCATGTCCTATGCTCCGTAAAAGACATATAGCCCTTGCCGAAAGTTTCTTCCTCTTATCCCCTCTCCCCTTAGCGGGGGGATAGGGCTAGGGTGAGGGGGGACAAGAAAAAACTTATGGCAATCGGTATAATTGCTGTCCTGAAAAGTTCCTCAGGTGTGGCATCGGCTTTCCAGCCTGTGCGGCTAATCGAGGCGGGCACGGACGCCCGCCCTACCGGCTTTTCATTCTTTGCGGGTGGGCCGCAGGCCCTTGAGGAACTGCTCCGAAAAGCTTATGTAGGGGTGCCGCCGCTCCCCAATTATTTTGGCGGGCAGTGCCCGCCCTACATTTACTCTACCAACGCCTCTCGCCCCACCCCATATCTCGGGAGCACAGGCGTCCCCCCTGTGGCACAGGCAAGATGCCTGTTCTCCCGGAGAGACGTGGGGGGTAGGGTAGGACGGGCTTCCAGCCCGTCCAGGCACAGGTTGAAAACCTGGGCCGCCAAGTCTTTGCATGGTCTTAAGAGAGGCAAGGCTCATGAGAGAAACGATCGGTAGGGCGGGCGTCCCCGCCCGCCATTTGAGTGGACAAAGCCTACCTTGACATCAACTTTGAACCTTGAACCTTGAACCCTTGAATTTTTCAGGAGCATCGCAGGACTTGGCGCCCCCAAAACCCGAAATCGCCCTGCGGCTGGAGGGCCTCACCAAACGGTTTGGCACCCGGCTGGCCGTGGATCACCTGAGCCTGACCGTGACCGCCGGTGAAGCCTTTGCCCTGGTAGGGCCGGACGGGGCCGGCAAGACCACTGCCATGCGGTTATTGGTGGGCATCATGGACCCGGACGAGGGCGGGGCCCAGGTGCTGGGCTTTGACCCGGTGACCCAGGGCGAGCAGGTCCGGGAGCACATCGGCTACATGCCCCAGCGTTTCGGCCTGTACGGCGACCTGACGGTCATGGAAAACCTGGTCTTTTACGCCGATCTCTACCGGGTGGACCGGCAGATCAGGGCGGGCCGGCTGCCGGAACTCCTGGATTTTTCCGGCCTGGCCCCTTTCACCGGCCGCCTGGCCGCCAATCTCTCCGGCGGGATGAAGCAAAAGCTCGGGCTCATGTGCGCCCTCATCCACCGGCCCCAGATCCTGTTCCTGGATGAACCCACTTTCGGGGTGGACCCCGTCTCCCGGCGGGAATTCTGGCACATCCTCTACCAACTCCTGAAAACGGGAATCACCATTTTCCTGTCCACGGCTTACATGGACGAAGCGGAGCGGGCTCACCGGGTGGGCCTCATGCACCAGGGCCGGCTCCTGGTGGCCGACACCCCCCAGGCCCTCAAAGCGGCCTTCGACGGAGAGCTGGTGGAGGTCAGGGCCGAGGATCTGCGGGCCGCCCGCCGCATTCTCGAAGCCAACCCTGCGGCCCGCCAGGTCCTGGCCATGGGGGACCGCTTCATGGTCACCGTGGATTCTTATGAACAGGCTCGGGAGGCCCTGGGCCGGGCCTTAGCGGAGGCGGGCCTGTCAGGGGTGAGCCTGACCTCGGCCGAACCCTCCCTGGAGGACCTGTTTGTGCAAATCATCCGCCGGTACGGGGGATAGCTACTTAAAAAATGATGAAATTTCCTAACGTTATTAAATTCATCCTTTATCAGGTAATTGCCATCGCAATCTTATTTGTTATTTTCGAAGGTTTATCCAGTACTACATTAGTAATCTATAATATCTGGCAAAATTCTCGTCAATTAGCAGAGAGAGCTCATACGGAATATGATGAGACATTGGGCTGGATAAATCTACCAAATAAATATATTAAGAATATATATGGAAATGAAATATACTTAAAAACTAATAAACAGAGATTTCGCAACAATTACAATATTTCTCAATAAGTTTTAGCAAATAAGTTAAGAATTATTTGCTTTGGTGACTCGTTTACCCTGGGCTATGGAGTCGATAATGATCATACTTGGTGTCACCAACTCACTTTGATTGATCAAAGAATAGAATCGGTCAATATGGTACAAGGTTGGTATGGCATCGATCAGGCTTATCTCTGGTTAAGCGTGATGGTATAACTTTTGACCACGACAATCATATTTTTTCTTTTATCACTAGAGATTTTTACCGTATGGCAAATGACACATTTAACGGTTATGGGAAGCCAGTTATAGATTTAAAAGATGATGTTCTGATAACAAAAAATGTTCCAGTTTCAAAAACTTCCCATATAAATATCTGGTTAACTCGAAATAAATATATTATTAAAAATTTCAACTTTATTAGACTTTTTAATAAGATATTGTTTCGAAGAAATATACTTTATAGTCCTCAAGATGACCGTAGAACAGAGGATGCTGAATTTAAAATAAGAAATATTTCACTTAAAATTTTTCAAGATTTAAATAATATTAATTAAAATAAAAATAGTTATTTGATATTAGCATACCTC
>JBAQHL010000490.1:0-3114 GCA_049288295.1 Desulfobaccales bacterium | reverse complement strand
TTATCCCCAGAAGCGGCCTCACCGAAGCCGCGCTCCCGCTGTCAGCACCCAGGCTCCCCGGGATGGCCGCAGCAATTTTGGAAATTTTTCAGCTTGAGCCAATTATTGCGTAAGAGCAGCCGAATTTTTTCCGTCCAGGGCTCCGGTCCAGACAAGTTGGTGAAAAAAGCCCGGGGACTGGGTCGGTTTTTTTCTTCCTGGCACATGGCCGCTCTTCCGAGCGCTTAGCGCTCGGCGTCAATCTGGCCCGCGGTGTGTGTAACGACGTCCAGTTCCACGCAATCGTCCAGCTCTTCCTGGGTGGCGTCCGAGGCTTTTTTCATGGCCTCCAAGGGGCACAGCCATATGTTGCCCGAACTGTCTTTCACCCTGACGAACCGCTTACCGCTTTCCTTCGTTTCAACCATGGGAGCCTCCTGTAACTGGCAGATTCGTAATTATCCAAAAGCAAGGGGCTTCATAAAAATGAGGAGACGGGGTTAGCCGCCCCCTCCCCGTCGCTGGGGGAAGGTTCCTGTCCCCCCAGCATTATGTATCGCCAGCTCTGGGACCGGCGGAAAAGAGTTGGGAAAGCCTAAAACCTACTTGACATACTTGGCTTTCATGGGGATGGCGCACTTGGGGCACATCAGGGGTTCGCCGGGTTTGTGTCCCGGGAAGGCATGCTCGGCGGTGCACTCGGGACAAACAAACAGGTTTTCGCTTCCGGAAACATCCCCGGAACCGCCTTTGCCGCCAAATTCCTCTTGGGGTTTATCAGCCATGTTGCATCCTCCTCTTGTGAAAGTTATCTTAAATGATAATCATAATTATTTGGTTGGCAAGGTAAGGTTTAAAGAATATTTGTTAGAATATTGTTAGTGAACAAGAGTTTTTTTTAGCTTTATGCTTGGCGAATTTCGAGGAGACTTTCATGATGGAGGTGATCATCATCGGCGCCGGCCTGGCAGGGCTGTGTTGCGCCCGCACCTTGCATCAGGCCGGCATTCCCTTCCTGATCCTTGAGGCATCAAATGGTGTGGGCGGGCGGGTGCGCACCGACCAAGTGGAGGGCTTTCTCCTGGACCGGGGCTTTCAGGTCCTGCAAACCGCCTACCCCGAGACCCAAAGCGTCCTCGATTATTCCACCCTCAACCTCAAGCCCTTCTATCCCGGGGCCCTGGTGTACTTTGATGGCAAACTGCACCGGGTGGGGGATCCTCTGCGCCATCCGGGGCACTTCTTTAGCACCGTGTTTTCCCCCGTGGGCACCCTGACCGACAAGCTGCGGGCGGCCCGCCTGCGCTGGCGGGTTTCCCAGGGTTCCATCGAAGATCTGTTCCGACGCCCGGAAACCTCAACCCTGGCAGCCCTTAAAGCCCAGGGCTTTTCCGCGTCCATGATCGAACGCTTCTTCAGGCCTTTTTTCAGCGGGGTGTTTTTCGATCGGGAACTCGCCTCCTCGAGCCGCATGTTCGAGTTCGTCTTCCGGGTTTTGGCCCAGGGCGACACTGCCTTGCCTGCCAAAGGCATCGGCGCCATCCCTGCCCAGTTGGCCGAGTCATTGCCCGCTGGCGCCATTAGAACCGGCACTCCCGTGGCCAGGGTGGAGGAGGGCAAGGTGGTGTTGGTTTCCGGGGAGGAAATACCCGCCCGGGCCGTGGTGCTGGCCACCGACGGCAATGAAACTGCCCGGCTGCTGGGAAAGAATGAACCTTTCGCCACCGTGGACTGCGCCTGCCTCTATTTTACTGCCGCCAAGCCCCCGGTGGCGGAGCCCATCCTGGTTTTGGACGGTGAAAACACCGGCCCGGTCGCCAACCTGGCCGTGGTGAGCAACGTGGCCTCTTCCTATGCGCCCCCCGGCCAATCTCTGATCCAGGCCACCGTGGTGGGGAACCCCGGGATGGCCGACCCTCAACTGGAAACCCAAAGCCGGGAGCAATTGAGTCGGTGGTTCGGCCCGGAGGTGGACGCCTGGCGGCTTCTCCGTCTGTACCGCATCGTCAGGGCCCTCCCGGACCAGAAGCCCCCCACCCCCGATCCCCTCACTCAGCCAGTGCATTTGCGCCCCTGGCTGTTTGTCTGCGGGGAGTACCAAAGCCTCTCCTCCATCCATTGGGCCATGGTCTCGGGCCGCCGGGCTGGAGAAGCAGTTGTCCGGGAGCTGCATAAATGAAAGGGAATAACCTTTCGGCCCCGGTCTCTCAGGGGGAGTGACTATAACCTTACCAGACCAGGTGACCTATGATTGACGCGGTGGACATGCAAAAAATCGTTCAGGAACTTTTGAACAGCCAGCGTCTGGCGGTGCTGGCCACCCTGATGTCCGACCAGCTTGGCCGGCCCTACAGCAACCTCATCGCCTTTGCCGCCACTGCTGACCTGAAAGAGATCCTTTTCGCCACCACTCGGGCTACCCGGAAGTTCGCCAACTTGATTGAGGACCCCCGGGTGTCTTTGCTCATCGACAATCGCAGCAATCAGGAAACGGATTTCGGCGAAGCCTCGGCCGTGACCGTCCTGGGGACTGCAATGGAGGTTTTGGGCCCCGACCGGGACAGCTACCTCCAACTCTTTTTAAAAAAGCATTCCTACCTTGAGGAGTTCGTCACCGCGCCCACCTGCGCCCTCATTCGGGTCAAGGTGGAAAAGTTTATTATGGTGACCCAGTTCCAGGAAGTGCGGGAGATTTACCCGGCCCCATGAACTTCGTCCTGAGCCTCGCCGAGCTTCGTCCCCGTCATCGCCGCCTCGTGGGTGGCAAAGGGTTTGCTTTGGCCGTCCTGAGCCAGCACGGCATCACCGTGCCCGCCACCCTCATCGTCACCACCCAGGCCTATGAGAATTTTGTTGCCGCCACGGGACTGAAGGGACGCATCCTTCTGGAACTACGGCGGAAAAACTTCAAAGACCTCGGGTGGGAGGAGATGTGGGACGCGTCGCTGCGCCTCCGCCACCTGTTTCTCAATACCCCCTTGCCTGACGGCCTGGCGGCCTCCCTGGAAAGCGCCCTGGCCCCCCACCTGCCGGAGCGCTGCGTGGTGAGGTCCTCGGCGCCCGGTGAGGACTCCCGCCAGGCCTCCTTTGCCGGCCTGCACGCCTCCTTTGTCAATGTGGTGGGCCTGGACGCGG
>JBAQHL010000489.1:0-1872 GCA_049288295.1 Desulfobaccales bacterium | reverse complement strand
GCCCATACAGGGCTTCAAACAGGGCCACCCCCAGGAGGAGCAGCACCATTGCTTCGATTTGCCGCCGCGAATTGATGGTGAACACCAGGAGGAAAAACAGCACCACTGCCGGCCAAAGTAAAAGGATTTCCTGCACCGTGGCGTTGGGGTTCAGGGACAGGGGGATCAGCGGGCCTAAGCCGTAGCCGTTTCCCAGTGACCTGATCTGGATGGCCGCGGGAGAGAGCCAGCCCACCACCGCCGGCGGGAGATACATGAGCTGAAGCATCACCAGAAACGCTGCGGCCAGCACCAGGCCCCAGAGGGGAGGGCAGGGGAGGGTGATGGAGGGGTCCCGGGAAAGGACTGACAAAACTGCCACGATAATCAGGAGAATAATGCTCAGGCCTGCAAGGATGAGTCCCAGGGTGACAAAAGCCCAGGGATGTGCAGCCCCATAGGCCAAAGGGGCAAAAACCAGGACGCCGCCGCAGATGGCCAGGGCCAGGTCTCTCGGTCCCGCGGCTGTCCCGAAGGAGAGGGGGGCGGGCTTGTCCCGGATGGTTGTCGGTTTCATGAGGAAATTCTGCCGTCCGAATGGCTTTTTGTATCATGGGAGAAAGCCGCCGGGGAGAGCAAGGGGAAAATTTTTGTGCTACCACTCAGAGTGATGCGTTTTCAGCCAGATTTGATTGAAGTCCTTCCTGGTCCGTGCCGATAAACTTCATAGAGATTACAGAAGGTTAAACCTTTTATACCAATTTGCAATCTAACAAGTAAGATTAAGATAAGGGAAGTTTGTCATTGACCGAAGTTTTTCCGGGTCCATGGCGATATCGTTTAACCCCTGGCAGAGAGTGTCCTCTACTTCATCAAGATCCCGGAAGGCCCTATTAGCAAAATTTTTCTCCCTGAGCTCCTCCCAAATATGTTCGGCAGGATTCAACTCTGGACTTCGTGGAGGTAAACTGATCAGTCTAATGTTTTCAGGTACTTGTAATTTCTGTGATACATGCCAGCCAGCCTGATCGGCCAACATGAGGATAAAATAATCTGAAAAATCCTCCGCCACCTGCCCCAAGAAGATATTCATCATGTCGGTATTGGCCCAGGGCAAGATCAAGGAAGTCATTCTCCCCAACGCCGGACAAACTGCCGTGAACACATATAAATAGGTTCTGATGACCTGCCGGGGCGCTTGCGGCCTCGTTCCCAGAGGCGACCAGGCCCGCCTGACATCACTGATGCGGCCAAAACGCCCCTCATCTTGAGCCAAGAGCAAAACCGGACGCCTATCTTCAGGGTTCCGATTGGCCAGCTTTTCTATAATAATTTCAGGAAGTTTTTTTAAAAGTCTCTTGCTCCTCCTTAACGGCATCGACATGGAACGGCCGGGGGACTACTTTCCGCCAACCCTGTCGTTTCAGCAGTCGATAGACCGTGGTCTTATGGACTTTTTTCCCGAGACGGCTTTCCAAAGCCTCCTGGATTTCGGAAACGGTAGCGATCTGACCGGTAAGAGCCGCCTCTCGGAAGGATTCTAAAAACGAAGCTTCTTCGTCCCAGCTTAAATATGAGCGGCGACGTCCCCCCTTCCCTGGTCCCTCCACCGCTCCTGGCCCCAAGCGATTATATCTGGAAATCAGATTGTGAACCGACTGCTCCGCCACCCCAGTGTGCACAGCAATTTCGCTGGCAGGCCGAGGATCAACCAGGGCATTCCAGATAACCAGCCATTTTTGAACTCGCCAAAATCCCACTGTTGTCTTGATCTTTGCCTGAATCTCCTCTTTGGAAAGGTGGGCGATGCTCTTGGTAATCTTTCCCATAACTGCCCCCTTTTAAATTTTTGGAGCAGTCTACTATATTACTCATTAGAACGCAACTTGGTAT
>JBAQHL010000488.1:0-1733 GCA_049288295.1 Desulfobaccales bacterium | reverse complement strand
ACCGCTACAGCCAGATAGTGCTTGAGCATGGCCTCGTCGTGGACGCACTCCATGGCCCGCCCTCCCAGCACATATGACGGCCTCACCATGAGGGGGTAGCCGATCTGCCGGGCAATCTCCAATGCCTCCGAGATGGTGCTGGCCATGCCGGACTCGGGCTGGGGAATGCCCAGTTTGCGCATCATGTGGCGGAAGCGGTCCCGGTCTTCGGCCAGATCGATGACATCGGGGCTCGTGCCCAAAATTTTCACCCCTGCGGCGGCCAGCTCCTGGGCGATGTTCAGGGGCGTTTGCCCGCCGAACTGAACAATGACCCCTTCGGGCTGCTCTTTTTCATGGATGCTAAGGACGTCTTCCACCGTCAAGGGCTCAAAATAAAGCTTGTCAGAGGTGTCATAGTCCGTGGACACGGTTTCGGGGTTGCAGTTCACCATGATGGACTCAAACCCTTCGTCCCGAATGGCAAACGCGGCGTGGACGCAGCAATAGTCAAACTCGATGCCCTGGCCGATGCGGTTGGGGCCGCCCCCCAGAACCATAATTTTGCGGCGATCGCTGACGGAAACCTGGTCCGGGGCATTGTAGGTGGAGTAATAATAGGCAGCGTTCTCCACCCCGCTCACTGGCACTGCATCCCAGGCCTGCCGCAAGCCCATCCGGTAGCGCTGCTGGCGGATTTTATCCTCCGGCGCCTGGAGGAGTTGGGCCAGGTAGCGGTCCGCAAAGCCGTCCTGCTTGGCCCGGCGCAAGAGGTCGTCGGGCAGCTCTTGACCGCGATATTTGAGGATTTCCTCTTCCAGTTCCACGAGCTCTTTCATCTGCTCGATGAACCAGGCCTTGATGTGGGTCTTTTGATGCAAAGCCTCCACCGTGGCCCCCTTGCGCAGGGCTTCATACATGATGAACTGGCGCTCGCTCGAGGCTTCAAACAAAAGCTCCATCAATCCTTCCAGGGGCTTCTGGTGGAAATCCTTGGCAAAACCCAGCCCATAGCGCCCGATCTCCAGGGAGCGGATGGATTTTTGAAAGGCCTCCTTGTAGTTCTTGCCCAGGCTCATGACTTCGCCCACAGCCTTCATCTGGGTGCCCAGCTTGTCTTGGGCGCCGGGAAATTTTTCAAAGGCCCAGCGGGCGAACTTCACCACCACATAATCCCCCCAGGGTTCGTACTTCTCCAGGGTGCCCAGGCGCCAGTAAGGGATCTCGTCCAGGGTGAGGCCTCCCGCCAGCAGAGAAGACACAAAGGCAATGGGGAAGCCCGTGGCCTTGGAAGCGAGAGCCGATGACCGGGAGGTGCGCGGGTTGATTTCAATGACCACCACCCGCCCGGTTTTGGGATCGTGGGCAAACTGAATGTTGGTGCCGCCGATGACCCGGATGGCCTCCACGATGTCATAGGAATGCTTTTGCAGACGTTTTTGCAGATTCTCGTTAATGGTGAGCATGGGCGCAGTGCAATAAGAATCGCCGGTGTGAACCCCCATGGCATCCACATTTTCAATGAAGCACACTGTGATCATCTGGTTTTTGGCGTCCCGCACCACTTCCAGTTCAAGTTCCTCCCAGCCCAATACGGACTCTTCCACCAGGATCTGGCCCACCATGCTGGCCGTAATGCCCCGGGCTGCAATGGTGCGCAATTCCTCCAGATTATAGACGTGACCGCCGCCCCAGCCCCCCATGGTGTAAGCCGGGCGAATTACCACGGGATACCCCAGTTCTTCGGCGATGCG
>JBAQHL010000487.1:0-6297 GCA_049288295.1 Desulfobaccales bacterium | reverse complement strand
TCCTCAAGCAGTGGAACCTTAAGATCGGCGGGTGAAACGAGGCAGCCGCGCCTTCGGCAGCTGTGCGCCTCGCTTTTTAAAGGTGTAAAGGAGGAAAACCAGGAAAAAAGGCCATCTTTACCACCTTCTTTTTTTCTCCCGGTACGTCGGAACCAAGGAAAAATCTTCCTCTTAGACAAAGCCAAGAGAATACAGGATCATACAGCAGCCAGAGAACTGCCGCGGTCATTTTTTTAGAGAGACCAGTTTTTCTTTCAAGTCCTTTTCAATCTTAATCATTTCTTGCTCAGCCTGGGCCCGTTTCTCCCGGCCTTCAGCCTGGATTTTCAGGGTTTCATCAATGGTGGCAATCAGGTCGGCATTCACCTTTTTCAAGGTATCAATGCTAACGATACCTTTCTCCATTTCCTGGGCGATACCGGTGGAGCTTTCTTTCAGAAGTTCAATGTTTTTTTCCAACAATTCCTCTGTAGTTTCGGTTACCTGCCGCTGAAGATCGAGGGCCTTTTTCTGCCTGAGCATGCTGATGGCAATGACCATCTGGCTCTTCCACAGGGGGATAGTGTTCAGGATTGAGCTTTGGATTTTTTCCGCCAGCAACTGGTTGTTATTCTGAATGATCCTGATCTGGGGCGCAGTTTGGAAGGAGACCATGCGGCTCAATTTCAAGTCATGGATCCGTTTTTCAAAACGATCCAGGCGTTGCTCCATGTCCTTCACCCGTTGGGCGTCCAAGGCATCCTTGGTTTCAGCGGCCCGGGCCGTAAGGTCGGGTAGCACCTTTTCTCTCAGTTCCCGGGCTTTCTCTTCCCCGGCGGCAATAAACAAAACCAGGTTCTTAAAGTAGCCGAGGTTTTTTTCATACAAGCCGTCCAGCATCAGGATGTCTTTGGCCAACATCATCCTGGCCCTGTCCAGGTCTGCGCTAATCTGCTCGATCTGGACATTGAGAGTCTGATAACGGGCAAGAAATTTTTGCGTGGAGTTGACCAATGAGCCGATGAGGGGTACCTTGGTCCAGAAACTCTCTTCATTGAGGCCGTCTACATTCAGTTCCTTGACGCTCACCAGGAGATTGGTGAGCAAATCGCCCACCTGACCGGTATCCTTGGCGCGAATTTCACTCAAGATGCGGTCGGAAAAATCGGCAATCTGGACCTGAGCCTCGACCCCAAAGTGCATGACCCCCACAGAGTCCTCAACGTTGATCTTCTCTTTTATTTCCGTGATTTTTTTCTGTTCCTCGGGAGAAAATTTTTCGAGAGCCACCTTGTCACCCCCCACCAAGGGGAGAACTTCCCGAGTCTGTTCGGCGGGGTGCTGGGAATTTTCCGTCATGTTCTTTTCCTCTCTTTATGGTTTGTTCGTTCCGAAAGACCTGAGAATGGAATCCATTACAGGTGCACCTGGCATGGGAATCACCTGAGTCACTTTTTCCGGAATGCCCACCAGATTGAGGATCTTGGCATCATCCTGGGTGCCGATCAACCCGGTGCGAAAGCCGTGCCTCTCCCAGGCAATTTTCTGGATCTCTTTATCCTGTAATGCTTTGATCAGATTGGCCCCGGACGGGGTGAGGGCGATAAGGGGATGGGCGCTCCAGACCGTCGGTTCGGGATAAAGTATTCTGATCTTGTTCTTGACCTTGTCCCAGACGTCTTGATGGTCCACGGAGAATTCAATGATGGCTTGCTCATAATTGACAATAATGGGCTTGGCTCCCACACCGGTGGTCAAATATTGTTCAAACAAAAAACCAGAGGACCGTTCCATATGCCCAATAAGGGTAAAAATCTTTTTTAGGGTGGGCAGGACTGCGCCAATGGTGTTCTCATTTACAACTTCGCCGTTGTTTAACATATTGGCCACCAGGGCCGCAAACATGCTACCGCTGTTGGATTTTGTGGGATCGGTAGGAATAATCGTCACCCTGCCGTATAATTCCGGCAAACCGATTTCCGACCACCTTTTTCCCTGGACAATAAGCTCCAAAAGCTTTTTAAAATTTAAGGTGTAGGTTCTTTCTTGGAGTCGGACAATACTATTTTTCATCAAGGCTTCAGTAACGATATCCCAGCTATAAAAAACAATGGGAGAATAAAAAATGGTTTCAATTTTAACAGCCTTTTTATTAAGGGATTGGAATATTTCCACCGCCACTTCACTGCTGGGAAACAGAAAATCATAACCCTGGGGATTTTCCTGGACCATTTCGATGGATCCTGCCCGGATATAATCCACCGTGATCCCGTATCTCTCTGCCAGGATTTTTTTCACCCGGTCGTCTTCAAAAAACCCGGCTTTTTCACTGCCGATGAACCCCTTGACGGGATTTGGCGGCGTCTGGTTTTCCCCAAAGAATTTCCAGACGACACCGATAATTACTGCCAGGGCCAGAAGGGCCAGGCCTATCTGTTTGTGGGTCATTTCGCGGCCTCGGAACGGAGTAAACCTTCAGACTGCATGGTCTGCTGCAAAAGTTGGATTTCCGTATCGATGTCCATCACCTGATTTTCCAGAAGATGGGCCAACTGACGCTCGAAGGCCTGGTTAATCATGTCCAGCATGCGCTCCACCTTACTCAGAACTTCAGCAATCTGGTCTGAATAAACGCCGTGTTCGGACAATTCCGTATACTTGTTGAGAATGTTTTGCACTGCGTCCAGATAGTAAGTAAGAAATCTCCGGGCTGTCTTGATCCCTTGCGGGTTTTTGGCAATGTAATCCAGGATGGAATCGGCCAGGCCGCAGATATCATTAATTTTCTTTTTGACCGAGTCTGTCTTGGCTTGTTTTCCGAGGGCGCGTATCCGGTTGACGCGTTCGCTCCCCTCAACGAGGGCGGACTCCACCATCTCCGGCGTCAGACCCAGGTCCTCAAATTGAATTTGGAGTTCCCGGGCCGGCCGGCGGAAAATCAGCTTAAGGCCCCCGAAGACCAGGCCGGCTATCACGAGGGAGATGACTAGAGAAAAACCCCACCCCACATACAAGAGGAGAAAAACCGCTCCCCCAGATAATCCTGAGATGATATCAGCCACTGATCCAGGCATTACTGATAGCCTTTGACTTCTTTGAAAGCCTCGATGAGGTTGCGGCGGCCGTCAAATACCCGGCCCCGGGTCACAGCTGCGACTTGACTGAGCTGCTCCGGGGAGGCATCCCCAAACATAATGGCAAAGACCGGGATGTCACGGCGGAGACGGTCATAGGCCGCCAGAAAGTCCTCAAAGTTTTTACCGGTGTTGGACCTGCCGTCGGTCATGAGCACGACCGCGGGGATATATTTGTCCGGATCGATTTTGGCCAGGATCCCCAGGCCATCGATGATCGGGGTATAGATGTCAGTGTTGCCCCCAGGAACTAGGGCGGAAATCTGTTTCAGGAACTTTTCCAGGTCGGCCTCTTGGTTCCCGGAGACCCGAAACTGGGTCAGGACATTGGAACTGAAGGGCAAAGCCACCACCACATCTTCCGGGGTGGCATTCAAAATATATTGCCTAGCCACATGTTGGTCCATGATGGTGTGCATGGCCTTTTTCAGTTGCTGCTCCCCTTCCCCTTTCATGCTGCCGGAAAAATCAAGGCAGTAAACGGTATAGGAAGGTTTCCGGAAAGCGCTTTGATACAGGTTCAAGGCTTCATAAATAACCTCGGTGGCAGGCATCTTGATGGGAGACAGGATCCTCTTGGTATCAATCCCCCAGGAGGGGTTAAACACCTCTTTGTCGGCCTGGGTTATGTCCCCGCCGCCTATGCCGGTGCGGCGGCCCTCCTTAAGGATTTTCTGCTGGATCGGGTCAGAAAGGAGGTGGGCCTGCAAGTCCTTGAAGAACTTTTCCTTCTGGGCGTCTCCTTTATTGATATACCCCAGGGGGGAGTCGGCAATGACGATGCCGTCCACCGGGTACACCACCAACAGAGGCTCCTGCACCCGTTTGACCAGTTCCTGATTGGCCTCGATAATCAGGGCTTCATAATTGACCATGGCGTCGAGATTGCTTTCCAGAAACATGTCCTTCAGCCACCCGGAACTTCCCGAGGTGCGGTTGACGCCGGCCAGGATCGACTTGATTTCTTTGCGCAATCCCGGTTTATGCAGGTCTTCCAAGGTTATGGTTTCGGGATTCCCCAGCAGGGCGTAAAGAAAACCGATGTAAGCGCTGGACCCGCTGTTGGACTGGGTGGCGGAGGTCATGGCGAATCTGAACTTATTTTCCTGGATGGCTTTCAGGATATCCCGCACCGACACCGGCTTGCCGACAAAGCCCAGTTTTTCCGCCACACTTTTCCTGATACCGAAGACCACCGGGGAAGTCATGATGGATCTGGCGTATTTGACCACGTGGTGGTTGTCCCCCAGGCTTATCCACAGGCTGTTGGCCGGCCAGACGGCATCAAAATCGGGAGAACCCCCTTTCAGTTCCTCCATGATATCAATGGAACCTTTATAAACCATGCGGACCTGGACGCCGGCCTGCTTGCCATATTCCTGGACGATGGGTTCTAACTGCTTGTTCTCGGAACCGGAAAGGATGGTAAATTGGCGGGGCGGGGAGCCCAGGCAGGAGATGATAGTAACCAGAACCAGGAAGAACGTTAGCCTCTGGAGCTTTTCCATGAAACCCTCAGAATGCTGAGTCTTGAGTAATCTTCTTCATTTTTCGGGCAATCTTTTGCAATCCTAAAAAATTTACAAAAATTGTGCCAATAAGGGAACTTGCTGAGACCCAAAGGTTACCGGTCAATTTCAAGGGTCCCTTTTAAAACCCTAGTGGCAGAGGACTAATGAATTCCACCGCCCCAGAGTGGCAAAGCCGTTACCTGCGAGGATTTCCTTAATTTGGGGTATGTTAGCACAAAGAGAGGGTAAAAATATCCTTCTTATAGATTTCTAACATCTTACCCTGAATTTTTCTCATATTGATCGGTGATCAAGGATTGCTGAAGGTAGGACCTCTATACGGTCAACTTGTCAAACCTGAAATTTATCACCAAGACTTTTGGAAATTGTGGACAGGATCTGTACAAAGACATTAGGAAGGATTGGTCCAAGGAGAGGCAATCCGGACTCCGACAGTCTGGCATTCTCAATTGGGGTCCAGGTTATTTTACCGTGCCTGAACTAAAGCGTCTTTCACCAACTCCTGGGCTTCTTTGATAAGCCTTTGCAAGTGCTCTTCCCCCTTATAACTTTCAGCGTAGATCTTGTAAATTTCTTCCGTACCGGAGGGACGTGCCGCAAACCAGCCATTTTCGGTGATGACCTTGAGGCCGCCGATGGGTTTTTGGTCCCCTGGCGCCACGGTGATCAGATCGAGGATCTTCTCTCCAGCCAACTCGGTCCGGTGGACATCCCGGGGGGAAAGCCGCGCCAGGATTGCCTTCTGCTCTGGTGTCGCCGGCGCATCAATCCGCCGATATACCGGGGCTCCGTACCTGGCGGTAATCTGCTGATAGAGTTCCCCCGGGTCCACACCCAGGCGGGCCGTCATTTCCGCGGACAACAGCGCCGGCACAATGCCGTCTTTATCAGTGGTCCACACCTGGCCATCGCGGCGCAAGAAAGAGGCTCCGGCGCTTTCTTCACCACCGAAACCCAGGGAGCCGTCCATCAGACCCGCCACAAAAAACTTGAATCCCACGGGCACCTCGTACACTTTTCTTCCGAGTCCCGCCGCCACCCGGTCAATAATGCTGCTGCTTACCACTGTTTTTCCTATGGCCGCATCTTTCCCCCACTGGGGCCGATGCTGCAAGAGATAATACACCATCGCGGCCAGGTAATGGTTTGACGGCAAGAGCCCTGCGGTTTTGGTGACAATGCCGTGACGGTCGCAGTCGGTGTCGCAGGCAAAAGCCACATCGAACTTTTCTTTAAGGCCGAGAAGCTGCTGCATGGCATAGACCGATGACGGGTCCATGCGAATCTTGCCGTCCCAATCTACGGTCATGAACCGGAAACTCGGGTCCACCTCTTCGTTGACCACGGTGAGGTCGAGGCGGTATCTGTCCCGGATCTGACCCCAATAGTGGACGCTGGCGCCGCCCAACGGATCAACCCCCATTCGGATTCCCGAACTTCTCACCAAGTCCAGATCAACGATGTTCATTAAGTCGTCCACGTATGGGGTGGCAAAATAGTAAGCGTGGGTCGTGGCGGTTTTAAGGGCCTGTTCGTAGGGGAGGCGTTTCACCCCGGCAAGATTATTTCCCAGGTAAGCATTGGCGCGCTTTTCAATCCAACCGGTCACCTCGGTGTCGGCAGGTCCCCCATGTGGGGGGTTGTATTTGTAG